>JACDAG010000204.1 GCA_013695565.1 Bradyrhizobium sp. | reverse complement strand
CATTATTCCGCCGTGGACGCATGCCGGCTTGGCTTCGAGACCGTGCTTGTCGAGGCCGGATGCAGGGCCATCGATCTGGCGGGCTCGCTCGAGGCCGCCTGGGCGGCGATGGCCGCCATCGGCGTACAGCGCGTCAACGATCTCTGACGCAGCCGTTTCTCAAGCTACCACCTGGTTGGTCTCGATCCGCCAGAGCAAGGAACTATTGTTGTCATTGGACGTTGCACTTATGAGTTTCGCAAAATGCTTTCCGGTGACAGGAGATGAAGATGATCCGCGCTGCGGCAGCAATTCTCGTGGGAACGTTGGTCATCGGACCTGCGGTGGCGCAAACGACTTCGCCATCGGCCCAGAAGCCGGAAACCAGTTGCACGACTACGGGGTCCGCGACCTCGGGAAGCGGCGACGAGAAGACATCGAATTCAATGGCCATGGAAAAAAGCGCGATCCTGCCCGACGCCGGGGGCGCGAATTCGGCTGCGCCCACGGTGCAAAGCGGCGGCAAGCCCATGGTTGTTGGAAAAGACTGTCCGCCGGATTCCAAGCCAAAGGGATAAATTCGTCAACGCTTCTTTGAAGCTGCGTACAGCGAACGTCTACTGATCAGTCACACTGCTCGTAACCGGACGATTTGCATTTCTGCGCTTTCTCGCGCGCTTCCGTGACTGGCTTGATAGTAGAGGCTCGAAAGCGGCCGCCGTTTCATTCACTCAATGATAATGCGAGGGGCAGGCCGGCTTGCCGTGCCCGATGTAATCGTGGTCCAGACGTCGCTGGCGATCTCGATGTAGTGACGGGCATGAACGCCGTCAGGTTCGGTTGCGACCAGGGGGCGGCCGTCGTCTGAGGTCTGGCGAATAGTGATATCGAGGGGTATCTCGCCGAGGAACGGAATCCCGCGCCGTTCGGCCTCCTGCCGTGCGCCGCCATGGCCGAAGATCGGCGTGAGCTTCTGGCAGGCCGGGCAGCAGAACGCCGACATGTTTTCGATCAGACCCAGGATCGGGATGTTCACCTTCTCGAACATCGCGATACCGCGCCGCGCATCGATCAGCGCAATGTCCTGCGGCGTCGATACAATCACGGC
Organism: Bradyrhizobium sp.; assembly: GCA_013695565.1. Lineage (GTDB taxonomy): Bacteria > Pseudomonadota > Alphaproteobacteria > Rhizobiales > Xanthobacteraceae > Bradyrhizobium. The sequence continues at coordinate 9,677 of JACDAG010000204.1, read as the reverse complement.
TCCCGCCAGCGGTGCTTGTTGCGCCATCGTCAACTGCGCGTCGCCAGTCCCGGGCGGCAGGTCGATCACCAATATATCGAGATCGCCCCACGCCACCTCGCGCAGCAATTGCGTGATCGCCGAGATCACCATCGCGCCGCGCCAGATCATCGCGAGGTCTTCCTCGACCAGGAAGCCGATCGACATCACCTTGACGCCATACCGCTCCAGCGGCTCCAGCATGCGCGGACCGACCTGCCGCGGCTTGCCGCGCAGGCCGAACAGCTTTGGTTGCGACGGGCCATAAATGTCGGCGTCGAGGATGCCTGCTTTCAGCCCAATCGCGGCAAAGCCGAGCGCGAGATTGCATGAGGTAGTGGACTTGCCGACGCCGCCCTTGCCGGAGGCGACCGCGACGACGTGCTTGACGCCGGGAATGCCGGAGGCTCGCGACGTCGCACGTGCCTGAGGGTCTGGCTGGTTGGCGGACACGCCGGTCTCCCTACGATCCAAGGGGATCGCCTTTCTTGCCTTCGCGCGCGCGCAAATAATCTTCCGTCGTCATCACGGCGGGCCGCTGCGGCGCCCCGTGCGGGTCAAAACCCTCATTGACCACGGCTTCGACGCGACAGTCCGCGCACATCTTGATGACGTCGATGCGTTTGGCGTTGGCGCCCTGGAACATCCAGTGCTTCTCGCCGAGTTTGGCCAGCACACGCTCGATCGAGCTTTTGGTGCCGAAGGGTTTGCCGCAGGCGATGCAGTTGAAGGGCTCCTCTTCCTTGAGAACGCGCAGCGGCGCATTCCATGCCGCAAAATCCAGCCGCGGCTCGATCGTGATCACCTTTTCGGGACAGGTCGCTTCGCAGAGCCCGCACTGCACGCACAGGCTTTCGGTGAACCGCAGCATGGCGCGGTCGGGATTGTCCGACAGCGCGCCGGTCGGGCAGGCGGTGACGCAGGCATGGCAGAGCGTGCAGCCTTCAACATTGAGGTTGACGCCGCCGAACGGCGCGCCCCGCGCCAACGGCACCGCATCGACACGCTGAGGTGCCGCAAGATGAAGTTCACGAAACGTCGTTTCGAGCACGCTGCGTTTGGCGCCGCGCGGCATGAAGCCGGCCGGTTTTGGCGTCGGGACGCCAATCGGCGCCGCATCGAGCATCACGCGCAGCTGGTCCGGATCGTCGGTCTCGATGATGCGCACGAGGCCCGCGCCGAAACCAAGCGCGGCAACCACGGTGTCGGACGTTTCCGCGGTCCGCCGCAGCCCGGCAACATCGTGCTTTGGCTTGGCACGCGTCAGGATCGCCGCACCGCAGCCGCCATAGGCAAAGACGGCGGCAAGGCTCTCCGGCCCAAGCTGCGTGACTTCGTTGACGCGCAGCGGCAGCACATGGGCCGGCAGTCCGGCGCCGAACCGTGCCAGCGCGTCGATCAATGCATCGCCATGTTCGCCGTCGTGAAACAGCACGATGGCCTTGTCGCCGCCTGCCTTGCGATAAGTCTGCAGCAGCGTGCGCAACCGCCGCATCAGCGCGTCGGCGCTCGGCAGCGCATAAGAGGCCGCCCCCGTCGGACATACCGAGGCGCACGCGCCGCAGCCGGCGCACACATGGGCGTCGATCGCGACCGCATTGCCGTTCGGTGTGATCGCGCCGGTCGGACAGAGATCGAGGCAGCGCGTGCATCCGGTAATGCCGGAGCGCGAATGTGTGCACAGGGCTTCCTCGAACTGAATGAAGCGCGGCTTGTCGAAGGTGCCGACCAGGTTGCCCGCATCCGCAGTCGCGCGCTCAACGGCGGCGCGGTCGCGCGGATCGGCGCGCAGATATCCCGGACGCAGTTCATGCGCGGGAAACAACGGCGTGCCGCCGCTGAGATCGAGGATCAGGTCGCAGGTCGACGTCGCGCCATTGCGCGCGGGTCCGAACATGAGTTTCGCGCGCGAGGAGGGCAGTGGCAGCGCGTAGTCGTCGATCCCGAGCTCAAAGGCGCCGAGATGGCCGCGCGCGTTGCGGATCGTTCCCTTGAGAACCGGAAACTCATTGCTCCGGCGTGGGACGACGTCGCCGGGTTTTGAAAGAAGGACGGTGATGTCGAGACGATCGGCGAGGCGCTGCGCGGCTTCGATGGCAACTTCGTCGCGGCCATAGATCAGTGCGACGCCATTGCTCTCCAATGTCACCATTGAAATCGGCGGCATGTCCTCCTGGGCGGCCGCGATCAGCGCCGCGGCCTTCGGGCCGGCCGCCGCCGCATCGTTCGACCAGCCGCCGGCTTCGCGGATGTTGGCAAAAGTGAGTTGGGCTTGCGGGAAATCCTCGGCGACTTCGCGAAACAGCGGCGCTTCCTGTGTGCACGCCACCGTGATCGGCGTGCCGTCGTTGAGCGCCTGCTTGAACCGATCGAGTTCGAGGCCGCAGAGTTGGTTGGCTTGCGTGATTGTTCCGGCGCAGCCGCGGTTGATCGCCGGCACATCGAGCGGCATGGTTTTCTCGCAACTGCAAATCAGAAGATGAGACGCCGCCGTAGCCATCGTTAACTTCCTGGACCCGCGCGCATATCGCGTGGTCCGTTTTCTGGTTCCGCTCGCGTTGCGAGCCCAAGGGGGATAGCATACACCGGCGGATTGCAAAGCAATTTAGCTAAGCAACCAGGGATGAGCCTTTCGATGATATCGCGTCTCGGGGAAGTGGATCAGACACCCGATCTGCCCCCCGGTTATACTTTGGTCGCGCTGCGCGAACTGGGTGACGCGTTTGCCCATGGATGCAAAATCGCGGCCGAAGCGGGCGCAGGCACCCTGATCTGGGTGCGGCGTTACGATCTGGTCGAATTCGCCGTGGTTCTCGAACCCGACGAACCCCTGACGTCGGCACGCCGAGCGTTCTTCGCCGGCATGAACGCCGTGGCGGACGCGATCGCTGCGCATTGCCCGCCGGAGCGGGACGTGGCTTTCGGCTGGCCTGACGCGATCCGCTTCGACGCAGGCTTGCTGGGCGGCGCGCGGCTCGGCTGGCCCGGCGATTGCGCGGAGACCGACGTGCCAAACTGGCTGGTATTCGCTGTGATCCTGCGGGCCGCCGACATGGTGCATCTCGACGAGGTGCAGGCCGCATCCGGTGTTTCCATGCTGGGCGCCGGTTTTGAGATGGTCGATGCCGATGCGATCATCGGCAGCTTCGCGCGCCATCTGATGACCGCGTTCGACCGCTGGAACGAGCGCGGTTTTGATGCCATCGCCAAGGATTATCTGGAACGGCTTCCGAGGCGCAAAGCCGGCGAGATCAGAGCGATCGATACCAATGGCGATCTGCTGGTCAGGCCGCCTGCCGGCAGCGGGCCGCCCGATCGGTCCAGCCTCGTGGATGCGCTCGCGAAAGCGGACTGGTATGATCCGCAATCGCGCGGTCCGAAATTCGGATGAGGCGGACATGCTGAAGCTGCCGCGAACCATCAGGCTCGATCCTTCCGACACCTTCGTGTTCGAGCGTGCGGCGGAACCCGGCGAGTGGGCGGTTTCCGGCGCGTTCGTGTTCTGGAACCAGGATCCCGCCGTGCTCGCCCAGAAGCAGCGCGTGGCGCTGCGTTCCGGATTTCTGGGGATCGAAAGTCTGGGATGGTCGACGCTCGCGATCGTGACCGAGGCGACGGAAGCGGAGCGCCAGTCCGTGGTTGCGCGCCTCGCCGGGCAATTACTGGCGAAGTTCGGCGCGCCGGATATGGAAGCTGCGCGCGCCGCCGCCGAGGAAGAGGTCGCGTTTGCGGCCTCGTTGTGCGATCACCCGGAGCAAACCCTGCTCGCCGTGCAACGCAGCATCGAGGACGGTGAAATCCGCGAGCGTTTTCGCACCCTCAAACCGCGTGAAGCCGCTGGCGATGGCGATCGGTTGCACGCGTATGCTCGTGCCTTTACCTTTCACAAAGTCGAAGGCGACGATGAAACCGCCGAGGAGGTCGATCTGCTGAGATTGATGGAAGCCGACCGGGTGAGCGGAAGGCGCAAATGAGAGAGTTCTGGGTAGCCTCGGGCCATCATCTGACGCATCGGGGCGATCATGGCGGCCTCATCGCGACGCCCGAACTGATCATGGCCTATCTGGCGCGGCCCGAATTGATGCCGCCGGACGACGCCTGCGACGCCGAGCGCAATTTACACGCCAGCTTGCTGGCCGATCCGCTTCGCCCGGTTTCGAAAGCCGATATCGCGGTCCTCGCCGATCCCGATGCGCGCGAGAACTGGACCTTCATGGTGAACTTCCGCGACCGGCTGGTCGCGGCGCCCTCGCTCGAGGCGGTTTATGTGAATTTTGCCCGCAATGGCGCCGGCGATCTGCCGCCGATTTTTGTCTCGCAGCTCTGCCATCTGATCCTGCGCAACGCGCTGGAGGGGTGCGACGACCCCTATATGCTGCGGGCCGCCGAATTGTTCTACCGTGGTCAGCAGGCGGCGCTGCACGAGGGCACGCTGCTGCTTGCCGATGCCGAGGTCGTTGAAGCGCAGCAACAGGCCGGGCATGACCTGCATTCATCGCCGCTGACGGCGATGCTGGCGCCGCCGAAGGCGTTCGGCGAGATGGATGTGATGGACGACGACAACGCCTGGACCTATTGGTCGCGTTCCGATGCGCATGCGATGGTCATGAATATCGGCGGCAATCCAAAGGCGCGCGCCGGGCTCTGCCGTGTGATCGAGCGATGGATTGCCCATCTGCTCGGGGTTGCCGTTAGCGTCGAAACGGTTCCCAGAATCGAAGACCGCGACTGGCGCTGGTTCATCGGCCTCGACAGTGAGGGCACCAAAATCGGCAATGCGTTGTGGAGCGGCGCTGGGGTCGATGCCAACGCCTCGGAACGCGTCGTCTCCCTGATGCGTTTGACGTTTGACGACACCCGGCTGGTCGACGAACGCGTCGGCGGCAAACCGGTCTACCTCATCCTGGCGATGGGCGCGGACAAGATCGTGCGGCTGAAGCCGCAAAATCTGGTGGTCGGGCTGCCGCTTGCGCCTGCGGCGAATGTGGCATGATCGGCCGGCGGATGGAGGAGCTGTCATGGCGATGACCGAGGCGTCCCGCGAAGTTGGCGTGGTGGTGCGGCGCCGCGCCGTCGATAATCCATGGATCGACCATGTGTGGTCGCCGGCGACGGTGCTGGACGAAGTGCCCGCAACCGCGCCATGGACCGTGCTGTCCAGCGAGTCCGATGCAACGATGTATTACGCTGGCGCGGCCAGCATCGACCTGTTCAGTTCTGATACCGCGAATTACCGCGACAATCTCGCCGATGGGGAGCCGCGGATTTGGGTTGCGCTCCGGCGACAGGCGGGCGGTTCCGAGCTCGAGCTGACCAAGGTGACGGCCGATCCGACCGAAGGGGAAGCAATCTTCGAAAGCGGTTGTGACGTCATTGGCACGGTTCCGATGTCACCGGAGATCGCGTCCTGGATCGCCGCCTTTGTCGATGAATTTCACGTCGAGCGTGTCTTCCACAAACGCAAGCGCGACCGTGCGGGCCGCGATCGCCCAGAGAATCGTGGCCCAAATCGTGGCCCGGATGAAGGAACAGGGCGCACATGAGTGCTCCGGACCAGAGCGACGACGGCGACAACAAAGGCTTTTTGGCGCGGTGGTCGCAGCGCAAGCAGGAAGCCAAACAGCCCGAGCGCGAAGCGCCCGTTGCTGATGCCGAAATCGCTGCTGCTCCCGCGACCGAAGCCGAGGCCACGCCGGAGTTCGATCTCTCCAGCCTGCCATCGCTCGATGAACTGACATCGGAGACCGATATCACTGCGTTTCTGCGCAAAGGCGTTCCCGAACATCTGCGCAATGCGGCGTTACGAAAATCGTGGGCGCTGGATCCCGCGATCCGCAATTACGTCAATCCCGCGCTCGAATATGCCTATGATTGGAACACGCCGGGCGGCGTGCCGGGCAATGGCGAGCTTGGAGCCGGCGTCGATGTGGCACGAATGGTCTCCCAGATCATGGGGACTGAAAAGCCTGCCGCGCCGCCAGCTTCCGCCGCCCAAGTTGCAACCGAGATCGCGAAAGACCCGGAATCGCCAGGCGATCCAAAGTCGGATGTGCCGGAACAGCCGCTGAGATTGAGCGCTCAATCGGCTCAGCCGGAGCCGAGCTTCTCGAGCAGTGACGAGGCGACCGGCTGCAAAACCGGGCAAAAGGCGGAGCCGAATGCCCCCGCCGAAGCCCCCGATTCTGTTGCGCCGCAACACGAGGTGCGACGCCATGGCTCGGCAAAACCCGTTGTTTAGACAAAAGTTTTCGCGACATAGGCAAAGCCTATGTTACAAATTTAGGACTGGAATAATTCCAGTTCTAAATTGTATGCCCGATTAAGAGGCATGGGACACTGGGTTTGAGGCGGGGGAGAAGTCGGGTGCACCATGCGTGACGCCGGACTGGAACAGGCAATCAGGGCAGCGGGTGGCGTCGCGTCGTTAGCGCGGGTGATCGGCATTGCGCAGCCTTCGGTTTCAGCTTGGTCGCGGATTCCCGCCGAGCGGGTTCTTGCGATCGAGGCTTTCACGCGCGTCGAGCGTTCCGTGTTGCGCCCCGATCTCTATCGATCAGCCGAGGCTCAAGTGTCATCTGGCGCGTCGTCCAATCGCGATATCGACGAGATCGATCTGCTGCGCGCCGCGGAATACGGCTTGCTGTCGCTGCTGCTCGGCAAAGCGCCGGATACCGAGACGCTGGCGCGCGTTGCGCAGTTGAAGGGCGACGCCTCCGATCTCGGCATGGCGCATGTCGAACTCGCCGCGGCGGCGTCAGCGACGGATGACCACACCGCCAGCAAGGAATTCTTCGGCCTGTTCATCGGGCTCGGGCGCGGCGAGCTGCTGCCCTATGCCTCCTATTACCTGACCGGCTTCCTGCACGAGCGCCCGCTGGCGCGCGTCCGCGAAGACCTGGAATTGCTTGGAATCGAGCGCGCGGGCCCGTCGCGCGAACCGGAAGATCACATCGCCATCCTGCTTGAGGTGATGGCTGGTCTTGCCCGCGGCGACTTCGATGCCGAGTTCGCCGAGCAGGCGCGCTTTTTTGAGCGGCATCTCAAGCCGTGGGCGGCGCGGATGTTTGCCGATCTCGAGATGTCGGGAACGGCCAATTTCTACCGCGCCGTGGGCCGTGTCGGCCGTGTGTTTATGGAACTGGAAGCCGAGGCTTTTGCGCTGTCCGAGTGACGCGCGAAGCAACTGAACGATGGACGTGGAGGAGATCGCGATGAGCAAGCCATCCGACAAGGCGCATAAGCCACTTGATGCAAAAGGGCTCGATCGCCGCCGCTTGTTCGTGATGGGCGGATCGGCGGTGGCCGCGGCGGCCGTCGTGCCGCTGGCGGGCGGTGAGGCGGTCGCGGACGAGTCGCAGGCCGAGCGGGTCAAGGCCCGCTACAAGGAAACCGATCACGTCAAGAACTACTATCGCGTCAACCGTTATTGATGGGACCACGCACATGTTGATGAAGCGAAGAGATGGATCCGCCGGTAGGGCGCGTTTGCAGGGTGTCGCCGCCGGTCTGGCTTCAGGGGTTCTCGACCGCCGCACGTTCCTGCGGCGGTCTGGTCTGGCTGCAGGCGCGGGTGCCGCCCTTGGGTTGATGCCGCTCGGTTCGGTGCGCAAGGCAGAGGCCGGTCCGAAAATTCTGGGCGCACCGACCGAAATCAAAAAGAACATCTGCACGCATTGTTCGGTTGGCTGCACCGTGATCGCCGAAGTGCAGAACGGCGTCTGGGTCGGCCAGGAGCCGGCCTGGGACAGCCCGATCAACCGCGGCTCGCATTGCGCCAAGGGCGCCTCGGTGCGCGAACTCGTGCATGGCGACCGCCGCCTGAAATACCCGATGAAACTCGTCAATGGCGAGTGGCAGAAAATATCGTGGGACGTCGCCATCAATGAGATCGGCGACAAGATGCTGGAGATCCGCGCCAAGTCCGGCGCCGATTCCGTCTATCTGCTCGGTTCCGCGAAATTTTCCAACGAAGGCGGCTATCTGTTCCGCAAGTTCGCAGCGTTCTGGGGCACCAACTCGATCGATCACCAGGCCCGCATCTGTCATTCGACCACCGTCGCCGGCGTCGCCAATACCTGGGGCTACGGCGCGATGACCAATTCCTACAACGACATGCGCAACTCGAAGACCATCGTCTTCATGGGCTCGAATGCCGCCGAAGCGCATCCAGTGTCGTTGCAGCACATTCTGACCGGCAAGGAAATCAACCGCGCCAACGTGTTCGTGCTCGATCCGCGGTTCACCCGCACTGCCGCCCACGCCACCGAATATGTGCGCTTCCGCAGCGGCACCGACATCGCGGTGATCTGGGGTATGCTGCACCACATCTTCGCCAATGGCTGGGAAGACAAGGAATACATCAAGCAGCGCGTTTACGGCATGGACCAGATCCGCGCCGAAGTAGCGAAATGGACGCCGGAAGAAGTCGAGCGCGTCACCGGCATTCCCGGCGAGCAGGTCAAGAAGGTCGCCGAGACCTTCGCCAAGCAGCGGCCGTCGGCTTTTGTCTGGTGCATGGGCGGCACCCAGCATACCGTCGGCACCGCCAACGTGCGGGCTTATTGCACCCTGCTTCTGGCGACCGGCAATGTCGGCACCTTCGGCGGCGGCGCCAACATCTTCCGCGGCCACTGCAACGTGCAGGGCGCCACCGATATCGGTCTCGATATCGTGACGCTGCCGCTCTATTACGGGCTTGTCGAAGGTGCGTGGAAGCACTGGGCGCGGGTCTGGGAAGTCGAATACGATTATCTGCAGGCGCGCTTCGACGAAGTGCCGGCCAAGGCCGGCCGTCCGGCCCGCACCCGCAAGCAGAACATGGAGCTGCCGGGCATCCCGTCGACCCGCTGGTTCGATGCGACGCTCGCCAACCCCGACGATGTCGATCAGCGCGACAGCCTGAAGGCCATGGTCATCATGGGTCACGGCGGCAACACCGTGCCGCGTATGACCGAAATGGTGAAGGGCATCGAGAAGCTCGAACTGCTCGTGGTCGCCGATCCGCATCCGACCACGTTCGCGGCAATCTCGGACCGCAAGAACGGCACCTATTTGCTGCCGGCCTGCACCCAGTTCGAGACTTCGGGTTCGCGCACGGCCTCCAACCGTTCGCTGCAGTGGGGTGAGCAGATCGTCAAGCCGATCTTCGAATCCAAGGACGACTACGAGATCATCTACCTGTTGTCCAAGAAGCTCGGCTTCGCCGACCCGATGTTCAAGAACCTCAAGGTGGAAAACAACCGTCCATCGCCGGAAGAGCTGCTGCGCGAAATCAACCGCGGCGGATTCTCGACCGGTTATTCCGGCCAGTCGCCTGAGCGTCTGAAGGCGCACATGAAGAACCAGGGCAAGTTCGACCTGGTAACCCTGCGCGCCAAAGCCGACGAACCCGAGATCGGCGGCGACTATTACGGCCTGCCGTGGCCGTGCTGGGGCACGCCCCAGATCAAGCATCCGGGAACGCACACCCTCTACAACACCAACCTTCACGCCAAGGACGGCGGCGGCACGTTCCGCGCGCGGTTCGGTGTGGTGTATGAAGAGAAGCAGCCGGACGGTTCGGTGAAGAGCGTCAACATGCTGTCGGAAGGCTCGTACAGCAAGGGCTCGGAACTTACCGACGGCTATCCGGAGTTCACCTACGGCGTGCTGAAGAAGCT
>JACDAG010000193.1 GCA_013695565.1 Bradyrhizobium sp. | reverse complement strand
CCGCTCAACCCATCGTCGCCGCCGACAAAAAACGCTCCACAAACCCCTGCAAACACTGCGTCAATTGCCGTGCTCGTCAAAACATCTCCGTTTATGGACAGACACTAGTTAGAGATTCCGCAAGCTCGCGAACAGCGCGAGGCCGAACAGGGCGGCGGCGCCGAGCAGAAAGCCGAGCACGAACATGCCGAACCCGCCACGGCGTTTCGGCGGCTCCTGCACGACCGGCTCCACCATCGGGGTTGCCACCATCGCATGCTCGCGCTCGATCATGCGGCGCGCGACATAATCGGTGACGGCATCGACGATCACGGGCACGTCGTGGGATTCGGCGAGCACGATGCGGCCGAAGCGAGTGTCCTGCACAAAGCGATAGATGCGCTTGTCGCGCCCCATCAGCACATGCGCGACCACGTCGATCCACAGCCGCGGCGTCTCACCCTGGCTGACGCCGCGATCGAACAGGTCGACCTTTTCGGGAATCTGCGCGAACAACGGATCGAGCGCCTCGTTCAGGATTTCGAGCCGCGCCACTTCGGCATCGCGCAGTTCGACGACGACGCCGGTGCGGTCGGCGGCCTCGATCCGCGCCTTGCGCAGCGCGTCGCGCAGCCGCGTCGGGTGCGTCTCGGTAATGGCGGTACTCTGTACGTCTGACATCCTGCGGCCCGCCTTTGTCCTGAAGGGTTGGCGGGATTAACCTAGCAGTAACCATATTTTCCGCAAAGGTCGTTTGTTCCCAATAACTTAGGTTTTCGTTGAAAAGCCTTGTTTCGGGTTGAAGCCGGACGGCCCCACCCGGAAATCCGGATGGGGCCGCTGCTTTGCAGATCCTCGTTTATAAGTCCCTGGGACGTTTCTTCTTAGTTCGTCGGCAGCCGCCGCTCAGGAGACGCGGGACGGCTCTTCCACGATCGAAAAGCGTACGCCGGCCTTGTGTCGGTTCTCTTCCGAGATGGCTTTCCAGGCGTCCTCGGCTTCCTTGCGGGTCTTGAACGGGCCTTGAACCTGGGCCGAGCCTTCCACGAGTTTGTGGAAATTCATCGATCCGAACTCGCCGCCAATCACCCAGAAATTGCTGCTTTTGGTCATAGTAGTCTCCTGCTGTTCAGCGGTTATCAGCCGCTTGAATCCTGACGTCCGAACCGTGCGATTTGAACAGCGTAATTCCCAATCGACATTCGTGACAACGCAGCGCGAAATGCGTGCTGAGAGGTAAACGCGAAAATCTTGATTTGGTATAGATAGCTTGATTTCGAATGGTGATGTCATGTAACATCTAAACTTGTCATGAATGTCACATTGTAAATTTTGTCACAAAATCATTCAGAAGGGCTGACATGGCGAGCGACTCCGGAAAGAAGCTGTTTGTCGGTCCGAGGTTCCGCCGGATTCGCCAGCAGCTCGGCCTGTCACAGACCCAGATGGCCGAGGGCCTGGAGATTTCTCCGAGCTATATCAACCTGATAGAGCGCAACCAGCGTCCGGTGACCGCGCAGCTGCTGCTGCGGCTGGCGGAGACCTATGACCTCGACCTGCGCGACCTCGCGACCGCCGACGAGGACCGCTTTTTCGCCGAACTGAACGAAATCTTCTCCGATCCGCTGTTCCGGCAGATTGACCTGCCGAAGCAGGAATTGCGCGATCTCGCTGAATTGTGCCCGGGTGTGACTCATTCATTACAACGGCTGTACGCCGCCTATACCGAGGCCCGCCGCGGTGAAACCTTGGTCGCCGCCCAAATGGCCGACCGCGACGAGGGGACCCGATTCGAGGCCAACCCGATCGAGCGGGTGCGTGACCTGATCGAGGCCAACCGCAATTACTTCCCCGAACTCGAGCAGGCCGCCGAAAGCCTGCGCGACGAACTGGGCGTGCCGTCCGAGGAATTGTTTGCCGCCCTCAGTGGCCGATTGCGCGAGAAACATTCGATCGTCACCCGCATCATGCCTGTTGACGTGATGCGCGAGACGCTGCGGCGGTTCGACCGCCATCGCCGGCAATTGCTGATCTCCGAACTGATCGACGGCCCCGGCCGCGCCTTCCAGCTCGCGCTGCAGATCGGGCTTGCCGAGTGCAGCGCCAGCATCGACGCCATCGTCAACCGCGCCGGTCCGCTCGACGACACGCCGCGCCGGCTCTACCGGATTACGCTGGCGAATTATTTCGCGGCTGCCACCATGATGCCCTATCAGGCGTTCCATGCCGCGGCCGAAGCGCTGGCCTACGACGTCCACGTGCTGGCGCAGCGCTTCAATGCCGGCTTCGAGCAGGTCTGCCATCGCCTGACCACGCTGCAGCGGCCGAACGCGCGCGGCGTGCCGTTCTTCCTGCTGCGCGTCGACAATGCCGGCAATGTCTCCAAGCGGTTTTCCTCCGGCACCTTTCCGTTCTCGAAATTCGGCGGCACCTGTCCGCTGTGGAACGTGCATTCGACCTTCGACACGCCGGACCGGCTGCTCAAGCAGATCATCGAACTGCCGGACGGCGTCAGGTATTTCTCGATCGCGCAGATGGTACGCCGCCCGGTGGCGCCGCACCCGCAGCCGCAGCCGCGCTTTGCGATCGGCCTCGGTTGCGAAATCCGCCATGCCGCCAAACTGGTCTATGCTGACGGCATGGATCTGGAGAAGGCCGAGGGCACGCCGATCGGCGTGAAC
>JACDAG010000183.1 GCA_013695565.1 Bradyrhizobium sp. | reverse complement strand
GTCCAGCGCCGACCAGAATCTCGCCGAGATGGCGCAGCGGCTCGAAGCCGCCCTGCGTCGCCCCGCCGATACCCCGATCGCGCCGCCGGTTGCGCCCGAGCCGCCGCCTGCCCGCCCCGCGCGCAGCGAGACACCTGCGCCCGCGCCGGCGCCGCAAAAGAGCGGCTTTGAGAATCTCGAAGACGAGATGGCCTCGTTGCTGGGCCGCCCGAAGTCTCCTTCGTGAGATCGGCGAAAGCCCCGCGTAGAGTTTTATTTTTTGTCGCACTGATAGCCGCCGGATCGCTCGCCGATCCGGCGCTGGCGCAGGACATCAGCATCAATCTCGGCCAGGGCGGTGGCGGCGTCACCGAACGCGCGATCCAGTTGATCGCGCTGCTGACGATCCTCTCGATCGCACCGTCGATCCTGATCATGATGACGTCGTTCACCCGGATCGTGGTGGTGCTGTCGCTGCTGCGCACCGCCCTCGGCACCGCGACCGCGCCGCCGAACTCGGTGATCATTGCGCTCGCGATGTTCCTGACCGCGTTCGTGATGGGACCGGTGCTGCAGAAATCCTATGATGACGGCATCAAGCCTTTGGTCGCCAACCAGATCGGCGTCGAGGAAGCGATGCAAAAGGCCGCGGGGCCACTGCGCGGCTTCATGCAGAAGAACGTGCGCGAGAAAGACCTGAAGCTGTTCATGGATATGTCGCGCGAGCCGCCGCCTGCGACACCGGAAGAACTGTCGCTGCGCATTCTGGTGCCGGCCTTCATGATCTCGGAGCTGAAGCGGGCCTTCGAGATCGGCTTCCTGCTGTTCCTGCCCTTCCTGATCATCGATCTCGTGGTCGCATCGGTCCTGATGTCGATGGGCATGATGATGCTGCCGCCGGTCGTGGTGTCACTCCCGTTCAAGCTGATTTTCTTCGTGCTGGTCGACGGCTGGTCGCTGGTGGCGGGAAGCCTGGTGCAGAGTTACGGGACTTAACGCAGGATCCGGAAATAGGAAGTCCGGTTTCGATCGGCGGCATTGTAATCGGCGGTCGGGAGCGCGGTAGCGCCGGCCCTGTCGGCTGCAGCCGATGTCACCATGCTGATGCCGTCGCGAGCAACTTCTTCCTTCGTACCGAACTCCAGGAAGAACAAAGCAACTGTACCGACCACCGCGACCACAACGGCTATTACAAATGGAACCAGATGTCCGCGCGCATTCTTCTTGGGAGCCTGCATTAAATTAAGTCCGTCTCACTGTATGGCCGCTTGGGAAATTACGATCTAGGACGGAAACAGTTTAGATCAAGAGGTTCACCCGATGACAAATGCGCGACTGGTAAATGCCGACGATCTCGGCGCGCTGCTGGCGCTGTTTGCCGACTCCGATGTCAGCCGAAGTGCGGAGCCGGAGCAGGCCGAAAAAATCTGGACGCAGACGCTCGCCCGCGAAGGTGTTGCCGTATTCGTATCCGATGTGGATTCCAGAATCGTTGCGACCTGCATGCTGATCACGACGCCCAATCTGCTGCGCGGCGGTCGTCAGTTCGGCATTCTCGAGAACGCCGCCACCCATCCCGACTTCCAGGGACGCGGCCACGGCCGCGCGGTGGTCACAGCAGCCCTTGCCGAGGCATGGAAGCAGGATTGCTATCAGGTCCTGATGCAGAGCGGCCGGGTCGATCCGCGCGTGCATCGATTCTACGAAGCTTGTGGCTTCGTGCCGGGACTTCGCACCGCCTACGCCGCGCGGCGGCCTGAGCGATAGGACGAGACTATACTCCCGGCCCCCTCACCCCTTAAAATCATACTGCTTGCTGAGATGGTCGCCGATCTGGACCAGCATCGCCACGCGTTCGGGATAACCGGGTTTTGCGATCGTTGCGTCGTCGGCTGTGGCACGGAACTCCCAGCTATCGCCGTCGCGAAGAACGGAGATGACAATTGCGTCGGGCCCGTCGACGTGAGCTTTCAATTCTGCCCTCGCCATCGCAATGAGTTCGGCTTCGGTCTTGGTGGGCTTGCTCATGGGTGGCTTCCTCCGGCGGTGATCTTTGGTTTTATGACTACAAGTTGCCGGTTCGGGAGAGCGCTGTCGAGGGGAGGAAGGATGGCCGCGATACCTTGCCGCGCCGACCGGTTTCACTCCGCACGCTCGAGCTATAGCGTTTTCCAGCGAAGTGGATCCGGTTCGCGCTAAGAAAACGCGTCAAAACAAGGAATCTAGAGCCCCGTTTCGATTCAATCGAAACGGAAAAGGCTCTAGCATTCGAGAGGCCCGCGAACGGCTATTTCGGGATGTGCTTGGTGAAGATCCGGACGACATAGCCCTTGACGGCCGGCGCCGCGTCGAACATGTCGGAAGCGATGCGCTCGACGGCATCCCGCAAGGTCGTGAACTGCGCCTGCCGTGCGAGGCTTTCGGTGCCCTTGACGCCGGCGAGCTCGTCCATGGCGGCGTCACTGATCTGGCAATCGATCGTCTCGTCGCCATTCTGCATGGTGAACTTGAACGCCAGACGTTGGTTGTCGTGTCCTACAATACGTCCCCGGGTCAGCGGCATCGAACGACAATCTTCCATACGACAGGAAAGGCGGTAGCGGATTCGCGACCGTGCGGCACGGCGCGGAGAGCGCCATTAAAGCCCAAACCCGGCAGGGTTGCCTAGCGCATGATCGGCTCTGATGGAATCAGAACCTGAGCTCTGGATTCTCGTTTCGACGCGTTTTCTTGACGCGAACCGGTACCCACTTCGCTCGAAAACGCTCTGGAAAGAAACCGTTATTTTGCCGCACCGTTCTGCTTCACGCCAACGATCGCCGGCAACGAACCGGTGTGGACCGGCTCGCCCCTGGCCATTTCGGGCGACACCGGCGCGCGGGCGGTGGCATCGGGGAAGCGGACCTTCATTTCGCGGATGAAGCCATCGAGCGTGTCGACGCCCGCCGCCATCTTGGCGATCGCGGAAAACTCGGCGCTTGAGGCAGCCGCCGGCTTGCTGGCGAGATCGAACGCCATCCGGTCGGTATCGCCGGACATCAGCGGCGCGTATTTCTCGCGGAAGCGCACCAGCCCGATCGAATCCTCGGCGAGTGCATATCCGACCACCGCACGGATCACGTCGCCCTTCTCCACCGCGTTCAACGGTTTGAAGTCGCGCCAGCGATCGGCTTGGTACA
This sequence comes from Bradyrhizobium sp., assembly GCA_013695565.1. Lineage (GTDB taxonomy): Bacteria > Pseudomonadota > Alphaproteobacteria > Rhizobiales > Xanthobacteraceae > Bradyrhizobium. Next base: position 7,217 of record JACDAG010000183.1, on the reverse strand, counting down.
GTTCGATCTGCTCGGAAGCCTCGCGCCACTGCCGCGACGCCCAATAGATATCGGAACGCAGCCGGATCGCCTCGCGTCCGGTAATGTTGGAGATGATATCGAGCGCCAGATCATGCCGCCCGACGTCGCTTTGCGCACGCGCCTCGAGCAACAGGCGCTGCTGCCGCAACTCGCCCGAGAGATCGGCGATGCGCGTGGTGCGCAGTGCGGCTACCGCGCGATCCGGTTTGCGGTTGGTCAGATAGACCATGGCAAGACGCGCCGCCACTTGCGCGCGCGCAGCACCTTCCAGCCGCTTGTCGACCTGGTACTGCAGCAGCTCGGCGGCCTGATCGAGCAAATCGACCGCAACCAGGCGGTCCGCCAGACGCCGGATCATCTCGTCGCCGCGACGGCCGATCGGCGTCAATTCGCGATATTCGTAGAACAGGCCGAGCGCATCGATCGGCTTGATGTCCTCGCCCTTGTGGCCGACAAACAGTTGCGAGAACAGTGCCGAGGCCGCATCCTGGCTCTGCCGCGACAGTTCGGAATTCGGTTGCAGCCGGGTGGCCGTCTTGGTCGCGGCGAGCGATTCTTCGTAGCGTCCGGCGTCGGCATAGATCTGCGCCAGCACAGCCAGCGTCTTCACCTCGATCGCATCGCCGCGCCAGATTGCCGACAGCGTCTCCATCTCGCGCAGCGCTTCGGCCTGCCCGATCTGGCCGCGCTTCTGGCGCAGCAGGATTTCCAGTTGCTTGGCTTCAGCGGCCGCGGGCCGGTTGGGCGAGTTCGCAGCGAACCGGTAGGCATCGAGCGCGTCCTTGTCATGGCCGAGCGCTTCGGCCAGCCGTCCGCGCAACACCGCGACCTCCGGCTTCATTTCCGCGGGCACCCCGACGACCTCGAGCTCGCTGCGGCGGCGCGAGGCCCCGGCATAGTCCTTCACCTCGAGTGCCGCCCGCATCGCATCCGCGGTGACGATGCGCTGCATTTCCAGCGGCAATGCGGCGATCGAGAATTCGGCGTTCTTGAACTTCTCGCGCGCATCCGCCCATTTGCCCTGGCGTGCAAACGCGAGCGCCTTCCACAATTGGGAATCATAGCCGTTGCCGATCGCCGGATTGGCAAGGTCCTTCAGCCCGCGTTCGGGATGGCCGATCAGGATGCTCGCCACCGCATGCACCATCACGACCGCGGCTTCCTCGCTCCCCGCCTTGGTCTCTGACAGGATGAGATTGGTCACGCCCCTTGCTTCGTGAAACATCCCCCGCGCCATGTAGAATTCGGCAAGGTCGAGCCGGGCCTGCGAGAGGCCATCCGGGCCCGCGGCGGCCGTCGCCTTGATCAGCGCATCCAGTCGCGGAACAAACTTCTCCTCGCGGTTCTTGCGCCATTCATTGGCGTCGAACAGCGGCCGCACCGCGGCGGTGGCGCGTTCGGCGGAGACGTCGGCCGACGACAGCGTCAGTCCTCCCGGCCGGCCAAGCATGACCTTGTCGGATCCGACTTCGGCGGTGATATCGTCGGAATTCGGATGAATGACGACGCCGTGGACGGATTCGAGCAGCGACAGCTCGACGAAATCCTGCCGTTTGATGAAGCCGCGGGTCGGCGGCGGCGCCGTGACCACCAGCAGCGTGTCGCCGGCGTCGGGATCGACCAGCCGGTGCATGAGACCGGGATTGGCCAGCGGCACGGTGACGTTGGCCAGCGCCGGATCGGTAATGTTGCGCAACACCTGCAGCGGCAATGGCGGCGCCTGCACCCGATCGGCAAACGTAAGCGTCCAGTTGATACCGGCCGGACGGCCCTCGCCTTCGAGCGAGGGCATCTGCGGACGGTTGAGCCGAATGCGGATGGCCTGACCTTTTTCCAGCGGCACCCGGCTGACATCGCCGATGATGGCGCCGCCCTTGGCGCGGATCCCCTCGACATCGATCGGCCCGGTCCGGTCGAACACCAGCCACACCGTGTCGGCACGGCGGAACATGGCCGCGGGCGTCGCGGCGGTGAAGGCAAACGTCACGCGCAACCCGTCGCTGTCGCGCCGCGCTTCGACGGAGGCGGCTGGAGCTTCCACTTTCTTTGGGGCCTCGACGGTGGTCGCGGCCTTCTTCGGCGCTGCGGGCTTTGCTTCCGGGGCCTGCGCAGCTTTCGGCGCTTCCACCGGCGCCATCTTCTCAGTCGCGAGCGCGGGCTTCTCGGACACAGCCGGCATCTTTTCCACGACCGGCGCGACTGCGACCGGCGGCGCGGCCTTCTCCACTACGGGAGGTGCGGGCTCGGCGACCGGCATCGCCTTTTCAGCTGCGCGTGGCGCAGCCTCGGATGGGCGGGGCGCGGCCTCGGAGGTCGGCATCACCTTTTCAGGTGCTGGCGGCGCCTTTTCAGATGCTGGCGGCGCCTGCTGCGGCTCGCCGGGCTTGATCTCGATCCTGGCCTGTTCGGCGATCGCCTCCGACGTCACCGGCGGAAGCTGCGCCGGCTGTTGCGGCGGTATGGAGTCGTTCAGCGGCTTGCTGTGCGCGCCCGCCTGGGCGGCAGCGATCTGCGCGGCTATTCCCGATTTGGCCGACGCCGGGGCATGCGCAGCAGCCGCAGCAACCGGGGCAGATGCCTGCTCTGCCGAAGCGAGCTTGTCACCTTGCTGGAAGGCGACGTCGATGACGTAGTTCTTTTCCTCGCGGAAGGAATGCACGTCGACTTCGCCGATCAGCAGGATATCGACCGCGGAGGAATCGCCGTCGGTCCGCTGGGTGATCGAGGCGATATTCGGCGGCGCCGCCACCTTGGCATCGGCCAGATCGAACGCCAGCACGTTATTGAATTGCAGCGTCAGCTTCTGGTCGTTCAGCACCGAAGAAACGTTGACCCCGGTGGGCATCTCAAAGACGAAGCGGACAAAGGTCGGCTGCACCGAGGCGCGGACACGTACCGGCGGCTTCTTCTTGGCCGCGGCGACCGCAAGCTGCGCCCGAAGCGCGCGCTCGGCGGCGCGTGCACGCGTGGCCAGCTCGCGAATGACATCCGCCGGCAGCGAGGGCGGCGGACCGGTCCAGCTATCGGGCAGGAAGTCGACGAAGATCCGTTCGCCGGCCGTCATGGTGTTGATCGTCGCCCGCCGCGCCAGCGACAGCCGGATCGCCGAGCCATCGGGATCGCGCCGCGCCGAGCCGACATAATCCGGCACCGCGTCGCTCAATTTGTCGACGGAGATATCTACCGGCCGCTTGAAGCGGATCACGATGATCGAGCCGGCGGTGATGACGTCGGACTCAACGTCCTCGGCGAGTTTCAGCACCAGCCGCGCGTAACCGCCGGAAGCCGAGAACGTCGCTTCGCCCTTGACGAGGTCCTGCGCGCGGCAGGGAAACGCCATCGTCAGGCCGGCGAGCAGCAGCAGGATCGCGAGCGATGAGGACAGACCAGGGGAGCGGTTAAGGCAGCGCCGGGCCATCCGCGCCAATGCGCGGCCCTGCGACCCAATTCCAGCGGCAGCCCTTTGCCCCATCCAGGATGTCTCTTGGCCTCAACGATTGCAGCGGCGAAGCGCCCTCGCCTTCGCGTCTGAATCTTGAATTGCCCGGCTTAAGGTTTTGTTAAATATCCGCGTCAATTGGGCTTTTGCGGCAGCATCTTGCCTTCGATTTTGGGCAAATCGGCCATCGAGGCGGATTTGTCTGACCCGGCGCGGCGTGCCAGTTCCACGGTCAGCCGCTCGGCGGCCTCCGGCTGCATCAGGCCGAGAATGTCGGACATCTTCCGCGGCGCGATCTGGGAGGCAATTTCATAGAGCACGGACATCTCCAGCCGGTCGAACACCTTGGCGGCGTCCTTTGGCTTCATGCCCTCATACATGGTGATGATGCCCTTGAAGCGGGCGGCATCGGTTTCGGCCTTTTGCCCGGTCGCGGTGGTGATCCGCGCCTCCGTGGCCTTCATTTCTTCAACACGTCCCTCGATGCGCTTCTCGGCCGATTTCAGCAGGCTCTCGCGGATCTCGACCTCGCGCGCGCGCTGCTCCAGTTCCTGCCGCCGCGCCTGCAGCCGCTCGAGAATGGCGCGCTCCGACGGCGATACCGACTGCTGATTGGGTTCAGGAAACACCACCGCGCCGCTCTGCTGCGGCGGCGGGTCGGCGGCGGTGGGTGCAGCCGGCTTCGGAGGCTCCTTGGGCGCGGGCACTGATCCGGTGACGTCGTCGGAATCAGGCTTGGCAGCGGCCTTGGATGCAACCTTGGAGCCGCCCGGAAAGTTCAATACGTCCTGCGCCCAGGACTTTTTGGCCGGCTGCGGCGGACTGGTCGGTTGCGGCGAACTGACCGGTTGTAGCTGGCTGGTCCGTTCCGGCTGATAGGCGAATACATATCCGCCATCGATGACGAGGCCGGCCACCTTCAGCACCGCAAGGCCGAAGATGGCGACCAGCACCACTGGAATGACACGTATGTCGCGAAACGATTTCATGCAGCGAGGCCACTAGCCCTTCGGCGCTCCGAGAATGCTTCCGCCGCCGCGGCAACCGCTCTCGCGGTCGAGACCTTGGGTGCAGGAGCGGGTTCCGGCTCCGACGTCAGCGGCCGCGCTGCAATGGCGATCTTGGACAGACGACGGATGACGCCGTCGCCCTCGGCCAGCATGCCCTTCAAATGCGCCGACATCTGCGACGCCGCGGTCAGCTGGCTGCCGAGATTTTCGTTGACGTCGCGAACGGTATGCTTGAGGCCGCCGATCGCGCGCTCGGCGATTTCGGTCGCCGTGATCAGTTCGCCGATCGTGGCCTTGAGCGAATGCTCGTCCGCCTTCAGTCGCTTCAGCCGGCTGTTGAGCAAGATGCAATAGCCGATCGTGAGCATCAGCAGCACCGCCACCAGACTCTCGATTACGATGCCAAGGGAATGACTCATTGTGCCTCCATCAACTTGGTTTGCTCGTCGGCCTTCTCGAACATCGCGAAGGTGGTATTCGGTTTGCGCAACTGCTTGGTGACGCGGATCGCGACGCGGTCACCGACCCGGCCCATGCGCCCTTCGGTCAGAACGACGTTGCCGCAGCGCACCGACACCAGCGCGTCCTTTTTCATTTCCAGCGGCAGCGTGTCGCCGACCTTCAGCTTCATCAGCTGCTTCAGCGGAACGTTGGCTTCATAGAGCACGGCATCGACCGCGATCTCGGCCTGCGCGACTTCCGTGGCAAAGTGGCCTTCCCAGATCGGGTCACGGCCGAACTTTTCGCCCATGAACATCTGCAACAGCACGGGCCGGATCGGCTCGATGGTCGCATAGGGCAGCAGCAGCTCGATATTGCCGCCGCGGTCTTCCATGTCGATGCGCAGCCGCACCAGGATGGCGGCGTTGGCCGGCCTGGAGATCGCCGCGAAGCGCGGATTGGTTTCGAGACGGTCGATCGAGAACGTCACCGGCGACAGCGGCCGGAATGCCTGCTCGGCATCGGCCAGCACGACTTCGACCAGCCGCTTGACCAGGTTGGTTTCGATCGTGGTGTAGGGACGGCCTTCGATGCGCAGCGAGGTCTGGCCGCGGCGGCCGCCGAGCAGCACGTCGATGATCGAATAGATCAGGCTGGAATCGACGGTGGCGAGGCCGAAGTTTTCCCACTCCTCGGCCTTGAACACGCTGAGCACGGCCGGCAGCGGTATAGAATTCATGTAATCGCCGAACCGCACCGAGGTGATACGGTCGAGCGATACTTCGACGTTGTCGGAAGTGAAATTGCGCAAGCTCGTGGTCATCAGCCGCACCAGGCGGTCGAACACGATTTCGAGCATCGGCAGACGCTCGTAGGACACCATCGCAGAATCGATGATGGCGCGAATGCCGGAATGGTCGTCGAGATTGACGTCGCCGACGGTGAAGCCGAGCAGGTTGTCGATTTCTTCCTGCGACAGCACCCGCTCGCCGCCGGCCTTGTTGCCGAAGTCGCGGCTGCCGTCCTCGACCATCGCGGCCCATTGCAGGGCCATGCTCTCCGAGAGTTCGTTGGCCGCGGCTTCTTCCGCTGCCGCCGCCGGATCCTCGGAATCGAGCGAGGCCTCCCATTGGGCGGCAATTGCGTCCTGGTCGAGGTCTTTACCGGCCATGATGTGAGACCTGCTGCGTCACTGAACGATGATTTCCTTGAACAGCACGGCGTTCACCTGCTGCGGCGCGAGCGCCAGATTGACGCGCTTGGTCAGCTCTTCCTTGAGACGGAACAGTCCGGCCGAGCCGTTGATATCGCTGGGGCGCAATTCGCGCAGATAGGTCTGGAACAGATCGGTGACGCGCGGCAGCGTCGGCTTGATCGCCTCGACCTGCTTCTCTTCCTTGACCTCGAGTACGACCTTGACCTTGAGATATTGCACGCGCTCGCCGGGGGCGCCGACCATATTGACCATCATCTCCGGCACTTCGACAAAGGACGGCGGCTTCGGCGGCGGCGCCTCGGCATGCTTCTCTTCGCCGTGGCCGCGCATCAGGAAGAACCAGCCCGCGCCGGCGCCGAGGATGGCGACGAAGCCGACGACGGCAATGATCAGCTTGAGCTTGCCCTTTTTGGCCGGAACGGCTTCCGCGCCATCGGCAGCACCTTCTGCTTCGTTGTCCGCCATTGCCCCGCCCGATCCATTTCGGAACGAACGCTAGGTGCCACCAGCCGGACCAGACGAGGCCCAAGACGCGATACAAAAGCCGCCAGCGCACACGCGCTCTCTTCTGATGCAACGCTAGGGTAATAATGGTTAACGGAACCTTTCCATTGCGCCCCAACTAGGAAAAATCTGCCGGGCAAACATGGTCAACAAGACCTTTCTGCCGTCCGTAGTCGACCCGTCAAAACATCTAACCCCTTCAAAAATCTTCATTTTCTAAACTGGCACGGGTTTCGCTGAGGTGTTGGCGGACCACGGGCTTGGGAGAGCCTGGGCGGTTCGAGAGATCGGCGGGCAGCTTGGGAGAGCAGCACGCCGGAATCGAAGGGGAGAACCACCGATGGAGAATACGCTTCTCGTCGGACTATCGCGGCAGATGGTGCTGGAACGACAGATGGATGTCGTCGCCAACAACGTCGCCAACATCAACACCAACGGCTTCAAGGCCGACCGGTCGCTGTTTGAGCAATATCTGCGCTCGCCGGCGCACGAAGACAATTTCATGCGCAGCGACCGCCGCGTGTCCTTTGTGCAGGACCGCGGTACCTTCAAGGATTTCGCAGCCGGCAATACCGAGCTCACCAAG
>JACDAG010000182.1 GCA_013695565.1 Bradyrhizobium sp. | reverse complement strand
CTTGAGCGACAAGGTCTGGGCGATGCCCGAGGTGTGCTACACCGAAGCGCGCTCTTCCGCCGAGCATCTGGCCGAACTGCGCCACCAGGGATTTCGCATCACCGAGAATGTCGCCGGCATTCCAACGGCGTTGATCGGCGAATGGGGCGAGGGCGGTCCCGTCATCGCGTTCCTCGGCGAATACGATGCGCTGCCCGGCCTAAGTCAGCAGGCCGGCGTAGCGGAGCCTCGTCCGATTGAGGTGGGAGGCCATGGCCATGGCTGCGGCCACAACCTGTTGGGCTCGGCCGCGCTGCTCGCGGCCACAGCGGTAAAGGATTGGCTCGCCGCCAACAAGGCGCCGGGACGCGTGCGTTACTATGGTTGCCCGGCCGAGGAGGGCGGTGCCGCGAAGACCTTCATGGTGCGAGCCGGCGCCTTCGATGATGCAGATGTCGCCATCACCTGGCACCCCAACAGTTTTTGGGAGGTGGCGGTGACGCCGTCGCTGGCAAATACCCGCGCCGATTTCATCTTCACCGGGCGCGCCTCGCATGCCGCGACCTCGCCGCATCTCGGCCGCAGCGCCCTGGACGCGGTGGAATTGATGAATGTCGGCGTCAACTACATGCGCGAGCACATGCCGAGCGAAGCCCGCGTCCACTATGCGCTGCTCGACACCGGCGGCATTGCCCCCAATGTGGTGCAGGCCCACGCCCGCGTGCGCTATTCTATTCGCGATCGCGACCTGCCCGGCATGAACGAGTTGGTGCAGCGCGTTCGCAAGATCGCGGAGGGGGCTGCGCTGATGACCGAAACCAGAATGGAGATGGGGATCATTTCGGCCGTCTCCAATGTCCTGTCCAACATCCCGCTCGAGCAAGCCCTGCACGGCATCATGGAGGATCTCGGTCCCCCGCGTTTCGACCAGGCGGACGAGCAATTCGCCGCGAAAATTCGCTCCACTTTGACCGAGAAGGACATCGCTGCCGTCTATCATGCGATCGGCATGGATCCCACCGACCGACCGCTGGCCGATTTCATCGTGCCGCTCGATGCCAGGCGCAATCCCCAGATCGGCTCGACCGATGTGGGCGATGTGAGCTGGGTGGTACCGACCGTTCAGGTTCATGCCCCGACCGTCGCCATCGGCACCCCGTTCCACACCTGGCAGATCGTCGCCCAAGGCAAGAGCCCGGCCGCGCACAAGGCCATGGTGCAGGCCGCCAAGGCGATGGCCGCGCTCGGCGTCCAGGCGCTGAACGAGCCTGATCTGATCGCGGCCGCCAAGGCCGACCTGAAGAAGCGCACCGCCCGCACGCCCTATGTCAGCCCGCTGCCGGACAACGTCGCGCCGCCGCTGGATATGTCGTTGGCGTGAGCGAGGCGTGATTCGGCGAACCAACGTTTGGCATGAGAGGCGCGGCGACAATGGAGTTTCCAGCACTTCCCTACGTCGCGGTCGCCGAATCCCTCAAGCTGCCGCCGGGCATGAATTTTCGCGGCACGTCGGGTGTTGCCTTCAATTCCAGGGGCAACATCTTCGTCATTCATCGCGGGCTGATGCCGCTGATGGAATTCGATCCGGACGGCAATTTCATCCGCGGCTTCGGCGAGGGGATGTTCGAACGCTCGCACGGCCTGCGGATCGACGCGCAGGATAATATCTGGGCGACCGACGTCGCCGCAAACCTGGTCTACAAATTCAATCCGTCCGGGCGGCTGGAGATGGTGCTCGGCGTCAAGGGCCACACCGGCGAGTGGCATCCGTTCGGACATCTGCGGTTGTTCCACGAACCGAACGAGGCCGTGGTCGGGCCGAGCGGCGATATCTTCGTGCTGCAGGGGCACGGCAAGGGCGAGTCGCTTGTGCTGAAGTTCGATAACGGCGGCACCTTCATCAAGAGCTGGGGCGGCAAGGGCAAGGGGCCGGGCCAATTCGACCTGCCGCACTCCCTCGTGTTCGACGCGCAGGGGCTGCTCTACATCGCCGACCGCAACAATGCGCGAATCCAGGTGTTCGACGCCGACGGAAATTACATCCGCGAGTCCCGGCATCCCGGCCCGCCCTGCGGGCTGTTCATGGGTGCCGATCAGCACATCTGGCTGGCGCACGGTCATACCGGCCAGATCATGAAGCTCGATCTCAACGGCAAGGTGGTGGGCATGATCGCCGGGGCGGGCGTCGGCAAGACGCTCGGAAAATATGGCGAAGCCCACTACATCGCGGTGGGCCCGCGCGACGAGATCTTCGTCGCCGACACGCTGAACTGGCGCGTGCAGAAGTATGTCAGGGAATAGACTGTCGGCATGATTGATCAGGAATACGACACCATCACCATCGGTGGCGGCTCTGCCGGCGCCACGCTGGCGGCGCGACTCAGTGAGGATCCCTTGCATCGCGTGCTGCTGCTCGAAGCCGGGCAGGATCTCCGCACGTCGGACACGCCTGAGCACATCCAGATTCCGAACCCGATGCGCGCCATCGGCGACGACAATTTCCGCTGGCCGAAGCTGCTCGCCAGAAGAACCGAGCGGCAGGCGCCGCGGCTGCTCTGGCGCGGGCGCGCCATGGGCGGCAGTTCCACGATCAACGGCCAGATCGCGATCCGCGCGGTGCCTGACGATCTCGACCGCTGGGAAGCCAGCGGTTGCGAGGGGTGGGGCTGGGACGCGATGCTGCCCTGGTTCTGCAAGCTGGAAACCGACAAGAATTTCGGGGATGCAGCCTATCACGGCGATCGCGGCCCGATCCCGGTCTATCGCGCGCCGGTGCCGGATTGGGGCGATGTTGACCGCGCGCTGCGCCAATCCGCGCTCGGCCTCGGCTATGGCTGGTGCGCCGACCACAACGCGCCTGATGGCACCGGCGTCTCGCCTTACGCCATCAACAGTGTGGCCGGGCGCCGCGTCTCCACCAATGACGGTTATCTGGAGCCGGCGCGCGTCCGTCCGAATCTGCGGATCGTCGGCGATGCCCTGGTCGAGGGAATCGAATTCGAAGGCAACCGGCTCCATGCCCGCGGGGTCCGCGTGCGCATCGGCGGAAAGTCATATGCGCCGACCGCCAAGCATGAGGTGATCCTGTGCGCGGGTGCCATTCACTCGCCCGCGATTCTGCAGCGGTCAGGCATCGGCCCCGCGGCGTTGCTGGAGAGGTTGGGCATCCCTGTCCTTGCCGACCTGCCGGTCGGCGAAAACCTGCTCGACCATCCGATCATGGATGCGCTGCTGCACCTGCACGAGCACGGCCAGGTCAACACGCTGATGCACCGGCACACCAATTGCTGCCTGCGCTACAGTTCCGGTCTCGAAGGCGCCGGCGAGAACGACATGATCATGATCGCCGGCAATCTGGCCCGTGACCATGCGGCGAATGTGGACGCGGCGCGGGGCCGCATCGCGGTGTCGGTCTATCAGGCGTTCAGCCAGGGCCACGTCCGCATCACGACGCCGGATCCCACTATCGATCCGGCGATCGAGGAACGCATGCTGTCCGATCGCAGCGACCTGGTGCGCATGCGCGACGGCGTGCGCCGCCTGCGCGAGATCTGCCTGCAGCCCGCCATCACCGATATCGCCCACCGGGTCGAGTATGGCGCGACCGGACGCTCGATGGACGAGGCGCTCAGCGACGCCGAACTCGACGACTGGCTGTTCAATGAATGCAGCGACGCGCAGCACGCCAGCGGCACCTGCCGCATGGGCGCGGCCGACGATCCACGCTCCGTGGTCGATCCGGAATGCCGCGTGATCGGATGCACTGGATTGCGCGTGATCGACGCCTCCATCATGCCGGAAGTCCCGCGCGCCAACACCCATCTGACGACGGTCGCGATCGCCGAGCGAATGGCGGACCGGTTGAAGGGCGAGAGGTGAAAGAGCGCCAATGCGTGATGGCTTTGGGTTGAACTCGCGTAGGACGTCATCCTGAGGTGCGAGCGGAGCGAGCCTCGAAGGATGGGCCACGGGCAATATTCATCCTTCGAGGCGCGCAAGAGCGCGCACCTCAGAGGGCGAGAATGTTTTTCTCTCGCCGGGATAATTTTACAATTGATGGGTTGGAAGACGGTTACCGCGGAGCTTTTCGGTTGAGCCGGTGCCG
>JACDAG010000181.1 GCA_013695565.1 Bradyrhizobium sp. | reverse complement strand
ACCAGACCCAGGCCGAGTTGATCGCCCAAAGCCGGGTGCTGGCGGCGGTCTACGCTCGGGAGGTTGAAGCCCGCCTCAATGCAGGGGTCGTCCTCGGCACTGAGCTCCCGCCCGGAGCGCAACCTGATCCGGAAGACAAGGTAACCCCGATCCGGCCCGCACTCGACCTTGCCGCCGGCGGCGATCTGTTGAGGCGGCGCCCCGATGCACTTCCGGCAGGCGCGCCTGCACCTCAGGCTTATGTCGATATCGGCGCCCGGCTGATGCCGATCATCCTGGAAACGCAGAAAGTCACGCTCGCCGGATTCCGGATCCTCGACCCCCGCGGCGTCGTGATCGCCGGTCGCAGCGAGGTTGGCCAATCGCTGGCGCATATCGAGGAGGTGGCAACGGCTCTACAAGGACAGTATCGCGCTGCGTTGCGGATTCGTGTTCCCGACAAGACCCCACCGTCGATCTATTCGATCAGCCGCGGCGTCGGCGTTCACGTGTTTTCGGCGATGCCCGTGATCGTCAGCAATCGCGTGGCGGGTGTCGTCTATACATCGAGGACACCGAGCAATATTTTCGATCATCTCTATCAGGAGCGCGGCAAGTTTGCGCTTGCAGGGCTTACGGTCATCCTCGCGACCATCATCATCGGGCTGGTATTTTCCCGAACCATCACCCGGCCGATGCGCGAACTGGTCGACCGCGCCGCCCGCATCAGCCGCGGCGACCGCGACGCCTTTCAGCCGCTCGCGCATTACGGTACGCGTGAATTCGCCCAGCTGTCGCACAGCTTCCTCGACATGGCCGAGCAGTTGTCGCGGCGGTCGGATTACATTGCGACGTTCTCGTCGCATCTCACCCATGAACTGAAATCGCCGCTGACATCGATCAAGGGGGCGGCCGAACTGTTGCTGGATTCGCTGCAGAGCAAATCCGACAACCTCACGCGGATGGAGCAAAAGAACTTCATATCGAATATTCTGGGCGACACCGAACGCCTGGAAGCGATGACGCAGCGGCTGCGCGAACTGGCGCGCGCCGAAACCGCGCCGCAAAACGAGCACATCGAACTAACCCAGGTCGTCAGCGGGTTGAAGAGCCGGTTTCCCACCCGCGCAATCGACGCGTCAGGCTGCCTTGAGCGCTCGATCGGCATGTCCGGCGAAAAGGCACTGATCGTGCTGTCGCACCTGACCGATAATGCCATCCGCCACAATGCCAAAAATGTACGGCTGGAAGCGGTCGATGAAGCCACCACCGTCAAGATGATGGTGAGCAATGACGGCGATCCGATATCGGAAGCCAACCGGGAGAAGATATTCGACGCCTTCTTCACCACCCGCCGCGACACCGGCGGCACCGGAATGGGGCTCGCGATCGTCGAGGCTGTGATGAAGAGCCACGGCGGATCGATCCGGCTATTGCCGACCGACAAGGGCGTGGTATTCGAAATTCAGTTCCCTGCTGCTTAGAGATTCTTGTTTTGACGCGTTTTCTACCGCAGATTAGTCTACGCAATCTGCGTAAACTTGATTGCTATGCGAACCGGCATCCACTTCGCTCGAAAACGCTTTAGACCCGCTCGATAATAATCGCAGGCGCCATGCCTCCGGCGGCGCACATCGTCACCAGGCCGCGCTTGAGATCGCGCCGTTCGAGTTCGTCGAGAACGGTGCCGATCAGGATCGAACCGGTCGCGCCGATCGGATGGCCGAGTGCGATCGAACCGCCATTGACGTTGACCTTGTCGCGGTCGAGCTTGAGATCGCGGATGAATTTTTCGGCGACGACGGCAAAGGCTTCGTTGATCTCGAACAGGTCGATGTCGTCGATCGTGAGACCCGCCTTGGCCAGCACCTTGCGCGCGGCCGGCACCGGGGCATTCAGCATCAAGGTCGGGGAGTCCCCCATGTTCGCCATCGCGATCACCCGCGCCCGCGGCTTGAGGCCGTGCGCCTTGGCATAGCTCGGCGACGCCAGCAGAATGGCCGCCGAGCCGTCGACAACGCCGGAGGAATTGCCGGCGTGATGCATGAAGTCGATGTCGAGATCAGGGTATTTTTCGAGAATGAGATTGCGATAGGTCGTGCCCTTGTCGTCGAGCGGATAGTCCGCCACCGCCGTGAAAGCGGGTTTCAATCCGGCAAGACCCTCGAGCGTGGTCTGCGGCCGCGGATATTCCTCGCGGTCCAGCGCGAGACTGCCGTCCTCGCGGTGAACCGGCACCAGGCTCTTGTTGAAATGACCGCCGTTGATGGCGGCGGCCGCGCGCTTCTGGCTTTCCAGCCCCAGGGCATCGACATCCCCCCGCGAAATGCCTTCCAGCGTTGCCACCGCATCGGCGCAGACGCCCTGATGCGACTGCGGGTGCCGAGCGCGCAAACGAAGGTTGCCATTGTCCATCATGAACGGCCCCTCGCCGCGGCGGCCTTCCATCGACATCATTTCGGTGCCACCGGCAATCACGAGATCCTCGGAACCCGCCATGATGGCGTTCGCCGCCATGTTGACGCTGGTGATACCGGAACCGCAGAACCGATCCAGCGTGACACCGCTGGCGCGCACATCGTAGCCGGCATCGAGCGCCGACATCCGGCCGAGATCGCCGCTCTGCGGGCCGCGCTGGGAACTGGTGCCCCAGATGATATCGTCGACGTCAGCGGTGTTGATGCCGGTACGCTCGGCCAGTGCCCGCAACACCGTGGCGCCGAGTTGCTGCGGATGGATACCCGCGAGCGCTCCCTTGCCGGCCTTGCCAATGCCGCGCGGCGTCCTGCAGGCGTCGATGATCAGCGCGTCAGCCATGGTACACTCCCTCGCGGCTATTGATTGGCTGCATTTGCCGCTGACCAAGCTGCAAAGTCAATCTGGTCAGGGCCGGTTCACTTTCCCCGGATTACGCTTTCGCTCCATCCGGGCTACGGAATTTCGCTACCGCCCCCGAAGCGCCAGGATTTTTTCGGCCGCGCGCAAATGCGGTTTGTCGATCATCTTGCCGTCGATCTTGGCGACGCCGGAAGCTGGATTGTCATGGAACGCTTTGACGATCTTTTCCGACCAGGCAATCTCTTCGTCCGTCGGCAGGAAGGCCGCATTGACAACATCGACATGCTTGGGATGGATCACCGCCTTTGCCAAAAACCCGTCCTGACGCGCGGCAATGGATTCTTCCCGCAGGGCGTCGAGATCGTTGATGTCGGTCGCGATGGTATCGATCGCAACGACGCCGGCGGCAGCGGCGCTGATCAGGCAGAGATCGCGCGCCAACAGAAACGGCCCGTGAAACCGGCCCGCGGTCCGGTTGCGCGAGGCACCCAGCGAGGCGGCCAGATCCTCCGCACCCCACATCATGCCCCACAGCCTGGGGCTCATGTTTTCAAAGTCGAGCAGCTTGAGCACCGCCCGCGCGGTCTCCGTCGCCACCGTGACAATTCTTGTGGTTCCGTGCTCGATACCAGCCGCGGCTTCGAACGCATCGAGATAAAGGGATAGCTTGTTAACATCGGCGGCCCCGGCGCATTTCGGCAGCACGACCCCGTCCGGGCGGCCCGGTATCACGGCAGCGAGATCGCCGAGCGTCATGCCGGTATCGAGCGCGTTGACGCGGATGTAGATCTTCTGGCTCGGATTGCGCGCATCGAGGATCTCGCGCACGGTGCGCCGCGCGCCGACCTTCTCGTCCGGCGCGATCGAGTCCTCGAGATCGAGGATCAGGGCATCGGCCGCGGTCTTCTTGGCATTTTCGAACTTGCGCAGGCTGTCGCCCGGAACGAACAGAAACGATCGCATCAAATCACGCCTTTGGTTTGCAATGCATCAGGCCGGTGCGGCGGCAACTCGCGACCACCTCGCCGCGCTGATTGGTCGCCGTATGCTCGAACTCGACAATCCCTTGCGTCGGCCGCGACTTACTGGCGCGCTTGGAGATGATCCTTGTGTGGGCCTTCAGCGTATCGCCATGAAACACCGGCTTCGGGAATTTGACGTCGGTCATGCCCAGATTGCCGATCGTCTTGCCCAGCGTCGTGTCGTAGACGCTCATCCCGATCATGATACCCAGCGTATAGATACTATTGAACAGCCGTTGGCCGAACTCGGTATTTTCGGAAAAATGCGCGTCGATATGCAGCGGCTGCGGATTCATCGTCATCAGGCTGAACATCGTATTGTCCATCTCGGTGACGGTCCGGCTGAATTCATGATGAAATTCCCGGCCGACCTCGAACTCCTCGAAATATAATCCCGCCATCAGCGCCCCCTGTAGTTTGGCGTCCGTTTCTCGACGAACGCGTTCAACCCTTCCTGACAATCTTCGGTCGTCGCAACAAGCGCAAAGCTCTCAGCCGCGTTTTCGACCGACCGGCGGAAATCCGCATCGACCGCTCGCATGAAGGCGTCACGGCCAATCTTCATCACGATCGGCGACTTGGCAGCCAGCTTCCGCGCAATCGCTCGGGCGCGATCGAGCGCGGTTCCCTGGGGCACGACTTCGCTCAGCAGCCCCATGCGGAATGCGGTCCCGGCATCAAAGGGTTCGCCCAGGAACAACGGCCCGAACGCCTGATGCTTTCCGACCAGCCGCGGCAGTTGCACGAAGTGGATCGCCGGGATCAGTCCGACATCGATCTCGGGGTATCCAAACGTCGAGGCATCGCCGGCAATGATCATGTCGCAGGAGATCGCGATCGTCATGCCGCCGGCGCGCACCGCGCCATCGACGGCGGCAATGGTCGGCTTGCCCATGCGATACTGGGTGTCGTTGAGCGCGAAATACAGCCGTTCGAGGAACTTCTTGGTTTCGATCCCCGGCTTGCCTCTGACGATGTCGAGGTCGAGCCCGGCGCAAAATACCTTGTGCAGGCTGCCGATGATGACAGCGGAAACCGACGGATCGTCCTTTGCCCTTTGCAACGCTGCCAGCAGGGCATCGATCAACGGCATGCTCAGCGCGTTGACCGGTGGCCGGTCCAGCATGATCTCCGCGATCTTGTCCGAGACGGAATAGCGAACGAGTTCAGCGCTCATGATATCCGCCTCCTATGGCTTGGCCTGACGCACCACGCCGGCCTTGATCAATTCATCAATTGCAGCTCGATCGAGCCCGGCTTCAGCCAGGATCGCAATGCTATCCTGTCCGATATCCGGCGCGGGGCAAAGTGCCTCTTCGGAGAAGCTGGCAATGCCCGGCGTGCGCGGCGTGTAAACCGGGCCGACACCCGGCGTATCCTGGCACACCGACGCCCGGGTCGCCTCGACGTGGGCGTTGCGCAGCCACTCGCCCGGATTGAGAATTCGCTCGGCAAGGATGTCGGCCGCATGCAGCCGCGATAGCCAGGCATCCGTCGGCCGCGCCAGAAACACCTCGCGCAGCTGCGAGATCAGCCCGTCGGCGGAGTCGGCCCGGCTGGCAAAATCGGCAAAGCGCGGGTCGCTGGCGAGGTCGTCGCGCTCAATGGCCGCGCACAGGCGCTTGTATTGCGGCTCGTTGACCAGCGTCACCATCATCCAGCCATCGCCGGTTTGGTAGGAGCCGGCCGGGACATTGAGCGCCCGCGGCGCGCCGCCCTCCAGAATATGCTCGGCGACCTTGTGGCCAAGCAGCGCCGCCGTCGACTGGCAAAGGTTGACGTCGATCCAGCGGCCGGTGCCGACGGTCGCGCGCGCAAACAGCGTGGTCGCGATCGCCTGGAAGGCGTAGACGCCGGTCACGACGTCGGAGACGGTCGTGCCGACCCGATGCGGGGTCTTGTCGTTGCCGAGGTTGACCGACACCAGACCGGAGAATGCCTGTGCAACGGAATCCGAGCCGGGCCGCTTGGAGTAAGGTCCGCTCTGCCCGAAAGCACTGACCGACAGATAGATCAGCCCGGGATTGTCGCGCGACAGCTCTTCGTAGCCAATCCCGAGGCGCGCGGCGACGCCGGGGCGAAACCCTTCGATCAGAACGTCGCAATCTTTCGCCAGCCGCCGGGCAATCGCAATCGCATCCTTGTGCTTCATGTCGAGGCAAAGGCTGCGCTTGCCACGGTTATAGACCGCCGACAACGTCGTATGGTTTCCATACGTCGTGCCGAGGAAACGCGACCAATCCCCTTCCGGCGGCTCGACCTTGATCACCTCAGCGCCGTAGACCCCGAGCAGCATCGCGCAATAGGGCGAGGCGATGCCCTGCCCGAAATCGAGCACGCGCAAGCCGCGATACGGCGCCTCATGCGTCGGCGATAGGTTGCGTTCAACTGGCATTACTTCTCCCAAATGCGCTCAACGTTAACAGCGTCATCCTGAGGCGCGAGCGCAGCGAGCCTCGAAGGATGAATCGGCCACAGCCGGGCTGTCATCCTTCGAGGCGCGCAAGAGCGCGCACCTCAGAGGGCGAGAATGTTTTTCTCTCGCCGGGATAATTTTACAATTGATGGGTTGGAAGACGGTTACCGCGGAGCTTTTCGGTTGAGCCGGTGCCG
>JACDAG010000079.1 GCA_013695565.1 Bradyrhizobium sp. | reverse complement strand
GGCGCTTATGCTGCGGGCGTCAGCCCCTGTGCACTGGACGCTGACTACTACATCGGCCGCGGCGGCCGACGTTATGCCTGCAATTGATCGCAGAAAAACGCCTATTCGTTGGCGATACCCATTTCCTTGATCACGCGCGCATATTTGGCGAGCTGATCGCGCGTCATGACACGTAGCTCCTCCGACGAGCTCCCGCGCACCGCAAATCCCAATTCCTCCAGCTTGCGGCGTACGTCGGGATCGCCGACCGCCTTCAGCACTTCGGCGTTCAGGCGGGCGATGATTTCCTTCGGCGTGCCCGCAGGAGCAAGAATCGCAAACCACGAATTGAAGAAGAAGCCTGGCAAGCCAGATTCCGAAACGGTCGGCACATCAGGGAATTGTGCCAATCTCTTCTCGGTGGTCACCCCGATCAGCTTGAGTTGACCGCCACGCACCAGGGCAGCAACCGTGCCGAGCCCCTGGAAGCCGACTGGGATCTGGCCGGCGGCAACATCGGTTGCAGCCTGTGTAGCGCCCTTATAGGGCACGTGCGTCAGCGATATGCCGGCTGCGGAAGCAAACATCGCCATCGCCAGATGCTGTGGGCTGCCCGGACCGCCCGAGCCGTAATCGATCTTGCCAGGTGTTGCCTTCGCAGCTGCGATCAGGTCCGCAGCGCTCTTGAAGCTGGCCTGATTGTTGACGATCAATCCCCATTCCACCGTTGCAACCAGCGACACCGGCTCGAAATCCTTGAGAATGTCCCACCGCATCTTGGACTGCAGATTCGGCACCATGGTCATGACGCTGTCGTTGAAGCCGCCGATCGTGTAGCCGTCCGGCTCGGCCCGCGCGACCTGCTCGGCGCCGATCATCCCCGACGCCCCTGGCTGGTTCAGGATCACGATTTGCTGGCCCATATTGTCGGCCATCTTCTGCGTCACGATCCGCGCTGCAACATCGACTGCACTCGCCGCAGCCAACGGCACGATCATCTTGATCGGCCGGTCGGGATAGTTTGTTTGCGCGATCGCCTGGGGGTTCAGGAGCAGCGCAAGCGCCGGGATAAGGGAATGGAGCAGGCGCATTTCAGGATTCTCCCTCGGGAGGTCAACATTCGGGCATGGCCGACATCTTCCCAGGGATGATTGCCCTTCCGCATCCATCTTGGCAATGTGGCCGGCAACCAAATGAAGACTGAGCCGGCAAATCAAAGACCGGAGAACAAACGAGGGAGGCAATCAATGACCACCCGCAGGAACTTCCTGAAGGGTGCCGCTGCAAGCGGCATAGCCTTTTGCAGTTGCGGCTTGCTGGATTCGGTCCGGGCGCAGCCGAAGGCGCCTCGCCTGCCGGTAAAAATCAACGGCAAACGGGTCCCGACGGTGGACGTCCACGCCCACTGCTATTTTCGTGAAGCCATCAACTTGATGGGTGACGGGGCCGACAAGGTCCTGCCGCCGGTCAAGGGGGTGCCCGAGCACTTCATCGTCATCGAGCAGCGTCTCAAGGAAATGGACGCCATGGCGATCGACAAGGAGGTGCTGTCGATCAATCCATTCTGGTACGGCAAGGACCGCGAGACGGCGGCCCAGATCGTCAAACTTCAGAACGAAAAGCTGGCTGAACTTTGTGCAGCGCGGCCTGAGCGGTTCAGCGCCTTCGCTTCACTCACACTTCAGTTTCCCGATCTTGCGGTGCAACAGCTGGAAACCGCGGTCCGGAAACAGGGCCTGCGCGGTGCTGCAATCGGCGGCAGCGTGCTAGGTGAGGATTTTTCCGATCCAAAATTCCATCCGGTCTGGGCCAAGGCAGAGGAACTGGGCGCGGTGCTCTTTATCCATCCGCAGAGCACGCCTGAACTTGCGAAGCGCTTCAAGGGAAATGGCTGGCTGTCGAACACCATCGGCAATCCGCTCGACACCACGATCGCGCTGCAACACCTGATCTTCGAGGGCACGCTCGATCGCTTTCCAGGGCTCAAGATCATCGCCGCACATGGCGGCGGTTATCTCGGCTCTTACGCCGCGCGCGGCGATCATGCCTGCTTCGTGTCGCCGCAAAACTGCAATCTGAACATTACGTTGAAGAAAAAGCCCTCGGAATACCTCAACCAACTCTATTTCGACGCCATGGTGTTCACGCCGGAGGGCCTGCGGCACCTCGTGGCACAGGTCGGTGCGAGCCAGGTGATGCTTGGGACAGACCACCCGATTCCATGGGAACAGCACCCCGTCGACCATGTCTTCGCGACCACCACACTGTCGGACAAGCAGAAGATCGCGATCCTCGGCGGCAACGCGGCAAGGTTGTTCGGATTAAAGGTCGCCTGAAGAGCCGCTTAGAGCAGCTTCCCGTCCAGCCCGAAAAACGGATGCGGCCCGTCAAATGTTCCGATCGGCACCTGATGGGTAACCAAAGTGCCGAAGCCCTCGCCCGGAAACCAGGTGTGGAGGTGGAAGGCCGGCGGCTCCACTTTGAACGAGGGTTTGCGGAGTTCAGCAAGATCGAGATCGACGGCGTGGTTCGGCGCCGGGCAGATCGTGGTCGGCACGCCTGCAAACATGGTCAGTGCCGCACGGTGAATATGGCCGGTAGCAATGAGTTGCACCCGCGGATGACGGCGGATAATGGGATCGAGTTCGCTGGCGTTAAAAAGATTCTGGCGGTCCATGTGCCAGATGCCGGCCTTGAACGGCGGATGATGCAGGAACAGAAGCGCGGGCCGATCAGATGAAGCCGCCAGCGCCGCGTCAAGCCAACCCAATGTAGGCGCCTCGAGCGCACCATGCGGCTTTCGGTGTACGCTGGAATCGAGCAGCAGCAGATCAAGCCCACCGACTTCGATTTTCTGATCGAGTGGCCCGGATGCCGCCGCATATGATGCATCCGGAAACGCAGTGCGCATTAATTCGCGCGAATCGTGATTGCCGGGAATGCCGGCGAATGGAAGATTGAGCGGAGCCAGTAAGCGCTTCAGGTACTGATATTCCTCGGTCGTCGGCGTGTCCGCGAGATCACCTGATATCACAACGAAGTCAGGCGCCGGCTTGAATTCATTCAGCGCAGCGACGCAGCGCTCGAGCGCTTTGCCCGTATCGACCCGGCCGTAGGCCAGCGAGCCTGGTGGCTTGATATGCAAATCGGAAATTTGGGCGATGCGAATCGGTTCAGGCGACATCGGCGCTCTCAATTTTCATTGTGGCAGCAAACGGACCGCGTCCGGCGAAATCAATAGTCCCACCCGCTCGCCGGCCCTGGCTTGAACCGTGTTGGGAGCGTCAACGGTGATCAGCTTACTCGATGCGCCACTGACGACCAGGCGTTGCCGATCGCCGATGAAGCTAACGCTATCGACCATGCCAGAAAGCGGAGCACTTCCCGTCTCCACGACACGGATCGTTTCGGGACGAATCATGGCAACCGCAGCCGGTATATTTGCCTCGCCCCCGATCGCCTGCCGCCCGCCCGGCAAAACAAGATGACCGTTCTCGATCGGCGCCTCAATGATGTTCGCAGCGCCGATAAATTCAGCCACGAAGCGGCTTTGCGGCGTGAAGTAAATCTCGCGCGGGCTACCGATCTGAGCGATTTTCCCCTTCTCCATGACGACAACACGATCACCAAGCTCCATGGCTTCGGCCTGATCATGCGTCACATAGATCGTAGTGATGCCGAGCGCGCGCAGCAGGCGATTGAGTTCACCGCGCAACCGATCGCGCAACGCCGCGTCGAGCGCCGTCAGAGGCTCGTCGAGCAGCAGGATGCCCGGCCGGATCGCGACAGCGCGGGCCAGGGCCACCCGCTGACGCTGCCCTCCGGAAAGCTGGTCGATACGGCGATTCTCAAGCCCGGAAATGTTGGTCAGCGCGACCAGTTCAGCGACACGCGCCGCACGCTCCTTGTCCGGCACACCGCGGATTTTCAAGCCATAGCCGATATTGGCAGACACGCTCATGTTGGGGAAAAGCGCGTAGGACTGGAACACCATGCCGACGTTGCGCCGTTCGATCGGCACTGATGTCATATCCTTGCCGTCGAACAATACCTTGCCGCCGGCATCGGGCAATTCGAGACCCGCAATGATGCGCAACATCGTGGTCTTGCCGCACCCGGACGGACCGAGCAGCACCAGCGTTTCACCGCGGGCAATATCGAGCGTCGCGGGCTCCAGCGCGCGCGTTCCCTCGGCAAACGTCTTGCCGCAAGCCTCAATACGCACCGAGGCGCCATGTCCCGCTGACGCACTCATCTCTTCTGTTCCTTTTCGGCAAAGAATTGCATCGCAACCAGCAGCGGAATGATCATCACGAAGAAGATCAGCGTGTAGGCTGACGCGACCTCAAGCCGCATCGAGGCATAGCTGTCCGCAAGCCCGATGGGGAGTGTCTTGGTCAGGGGCGTGTGCAGCATCCAGGTCAGGTTGAATTCGCCAAGCGACAGCGTCACCACCATCAGGCTGCCCGCGAGTATCCCCGGTACGGCGTTGGGCACGATTACGTCGCGGAAGCGCTGCCATGGTGATGCGCCGAGCGACGCAGCGCCCTCGTCGAGCGTCTTGATATCGACCGTTGCGAACACGGCCATCACCGAGCGCACCATGAACGGCATGGTAAATATCACGTGGCCGGTGAGGATGAAGAGCCATGAGCGACGGAAATCACTGAATCCCTGGTAGGTGAGCAGCAAAGCCAGTGCAATTGCTAGGCCGGGAATGGCGAGCGGCAGCGTGATGATTTCCTCAACGATCAGCGACAGCCGCCCCTGGCGAACGTGAAGGGCATAGGCTGCGGGGACGCCAACCAACAGTGTGACGACGAGAGTAGCGAAAGCGATCACAAACGACAGCAGGATCGTGCCTGCGTACAGATTCCAGACCTGAAATACCCATTGCAATGTTACACCCGACTGGATGCCGCGGAAGTAATTGACCGTGACCCCGGCCGAAATCGACAGGATGGCGGGCACCACGAGGAATGCGGCAACGAGCAACGTGAACAATAATTGGCCGGTGAAGATCAGGCGATCGCGCATGGTTTCATCCGGCCGCGGCAACGGCGCTACCGCTGAAGGAGCGGGCAAGGGCCAAGATGAACCAGGTGATGACACCGAGCCCGACCGATAGCGCGGCCGAAATCGAGAAATTCGCGGCCAGTGTGAATTCAGTATAGATCAGCATCGGCAACACATCGATGTTGGTCGCCAGCGTGAACGCGGTGCCGAACGCGCCCATCGCGGTAGCGAATGCGATGGCGCCCGAGGCAACGAACGCGGGGCCCAGCGCCGGCAATACGACATCGCGCTGCACCGCCCATGGGCCGGCGCCGAGCGAACGCGCGGCCTCCTCCAGTCCAACATCAAGCTTCTGGACCGCCGCCATGATTGTGAGAATCACGCGCGGGATCGAGAAATACAGATATCCCAGGAAGAGCCCGTAGATCGAATAGGCAAACACCAGCTTTTCGCCGAACACGCGATTCGTCAGATCGCCGATCAGGCCCTGCCGACCGGCAAGCAGGATGATGAGGAAGCCGATGACCACGCCGGGAAACGCCAGGGGAAAGGTCAGCATCGCAATCAGCACGGCCCGGCCGGGAAAGCGATGCCGCTGCAGGAACATGCCGGCGATGGTCGCCACGATCAGCGTTACGATAGTGGTCGCGGCGGCCAGCACCACCGTGTTGATGAGAGTAGCGCGGTAACGTGGCTCGGTCAGGATCGCCAGATAGCCCGTAATGCCCTGCGGGCCCTCCGCACCGGTCACGACCAGCCGCGCCATCGGCACCAGAAAAAATGCCGCCGTCACCACCACGAGCGGCAGCAAACAGAGCCAGACGAAGGATTTATGCGACATGGAGATACAATGCCCTTAACGAAGGGCATCATACTGCATCAGCGGACTTCGGCGAGATAGCGGTCGAGAAAGGCTTTTTGCACGGTTTCCATCCGTCCCCAATCGACACTCTTGGCCCGGGCATAGTCGCTATCCGGCAAGAACTTCGCCTTGACCGCAGCAGGCAGTTCAATTTGACGGGCCGGACGCAGATAGGCGTTGGTCCAGATAGCCTGTCCCTTGTCGGATAGCAGATAGTCGATCACCTTCTTGGCCTTGTCCTTGTTGGGCCCGTTCTTTACGAGGCCTATGATATAGGGGTACACGACCGACCCTTCGCAGGGGATGACGAATTCAAAACTCCCCTTCTCCGAATATTTGGCGCGATAGGCGTTGAAATCATAGTCCAGCAGGATCGGCAACTCGCCGGAGACCACCCGGGCATACGAAGTCTGCTTGGGGACGATCGGGTCGTTCTTCCGCAGGTCCTTGAAGAATGTGATAGCCGGGTCGAAATTGGTTTCGGTTCCACCAAGCGCCTGATTGATCGCAACCGCGCCGACATATCCGACGGCCGCTGACGATGGATCGAGATAACCGACCATACCCTTGTAGTCCGGCTTCAGCAGATCCTTCCAGCAGGCCGGCACCGGCTTGCCACCAAGCGCATCCTTGTTCACGAACAGGCCAAGTGTTCCCGAGTGGATCGTTGTCCAATAGCCATCAGGATCTTTCAACCCGGAGGCTACCTGATCCCAGTTCGCCGGCTTGTAGGACTCCAGCGCTTCCTGTGCCTTGGCCTTTGCTCCGAAGGTGACACCGAAATAAGCGATGTCGCCGACGGGATTGCTTTTCTCGGCCAGTATCTGCGCCAGCGCCTGACCCGAATTCTTGTTGTCGTGCGGAATGTCGTATTTGAGGTCGGTCTTGATCGCCTTCAGCATCGAGGCCCAATCCGCCCATTCGGGCGGGCAATTGTAGCAGATGACGTCGGCCGCTTTGGCGGACTGCCCGGGCGCGATCAGCGCCAACGCCAGCAAGGCAAGAACAAAACGGACGGTCTTCATGGGTTACTCCGGTTTCGCGCGGCTGAAATGGATATCAGCATCAACCGGCGACCAAGTATAGGCCGCACGTGAAGGATTTGCGACGGCGCTTATTGCTATGCAGCAAATGGCGCAGCAGCACTGTGGACGTCCGGGAATTTCATCAGCCGACAATTTCAGCTAAGCTTCGGTGAGAGGATCCGCCCCATGTACCAACCCGCCGGCGTCAAGACTTCTCCCGACCTGCCCATCCCCGGTCAAATGAAGGCTTGGGTACTGGACGATCCGGACCATCTCTCCTTGCGCGAGAAGCCGGTACCCGTTCCCGCCCGCGCAGAAGTCCTGGTCCGGATCGATGCGGTTGCGATCTGCGCGACCGACCTCGAGATCATTCATTCGGGCTCGCCGGCGAGTATTCAGGGCGGCCTGCCTTTCAACAAGAATTTCACGCCGGGCCACGAATATATGGGTACCGTCGCAGCGCTCGGGCCTGATGTCGACGAATTCAGGATTGGGGAGCGTGTTAGCGTGGAGATCCACGCTGGTTGCGGCCAGTGCAAGCGCTGCCGCCAGGGCATGTACACCTCATGCCTGAATTACGGGAAGCCCGAGAAGGGCCACCGCGCCAATGGCTTCACCACCGATGGCGGTTTTGCCGAATACGCCGTCAACCACATCAACACGCTGGCACGCGTTCCCGACACCATGAGCGATGCAGAGGCAACGCTGGTCGTCACCGCCGGCACTTCGATGTATGGCCTGACTGAATTGGGAGGGTTGGTCGCCGGCGAGAGCGTCGTGGTGATCGGCCCGGGGCCAATCGGGCTGCTCGCGGTGGCCGTCGCCAAGGCGCTCGGCGCGAGCCCGGTGATCCTGACGGGAACGCGCAACAGGCGGCTCGCAATCGGTCAGGAGTTAGGCGCCGATCGCGTCATCAATATCAACGACGAAGATGCGGTCGAAGTCGTCAAGCAGCTGACCGGCGGCATCGGCGCCGACTATGTGGTGGAATGCGCCGGCACAGAAGCCACGATCAATCAGGCTATTCACATGACCAACCGCGGCGGAAAAATCTGTCTCGCGGCGTTCCCACACGATCCCGTCACGATGGATCTCGCGCACCTCGTGAAGAACAATATTTATGCTTACGGCATTCGCGGCGAAGGCCGCAGCGCAACGCGCCGTGCCATGGCGCTGATGGCGGAAAAACGCTTCGATGCGACGAAAATCCACACGCACACATTTCCACTTGTCGATCTGCCGACCGCACTGAGATATGCGCGTGAGCGTATTGACGATGCGATCAAGGTTGTCGTTACCAATCGGCAGGCGAACGCGATCGCGAGCGCTGCCGCCGAATGAGCAGTCGGCATTTGCCAGCGTCGTCCTTGTTCAGATTCGACCCAGTGCAGTCAGGATAATTTGAGGCGTCAGCGGAATCTCGGTAATTGTGACCCCAAACGGACTGAGCGCATCATTCACCGCATTGGTCACGGCGGCAGCTGCGCCTGCCGTACCGGCCTCGCCCGCCCCCTTGGCGCCCAATTCCGATTCCAGCGTGGGGGAGACCACATGGCCGATATCGATATCAGGCATTTCACCGGACATCGGGACGAGATAGTCGGCCATGTTGGCGTTGGTGAGCTGACCACGCTCGTCATACTCGCATTTTTCGAACAGTGCGGCGCCGAGACCCTGAACCACCCCACCCCTGATCTGCTCGTCGACCAATTGCGGATTGATGATCGTGCCGCAATCTTCCACCACCCAGTGCTTCAGCAATTTGACGAAGCCGGTGTCGGTATCAACCTCCAGCCACGAGGCCTGAACGCCGTTGGTGAAGGCAAAGGGATACTCACGAGGGACAAAATGGCGCGTCGCCATCAGTTCGGCCTGAATACCCGGCGGCAGGGTGTCGGGGCGAAAATAAACGACCCTGGCAAGTTCGTTCAGTTCGATACGCGACGCACCATCGCTGGCGCTGACGACGCTATTGTTGACGATATCGAGTTCGCTGGGTGTGGATTGCAGGATGGCGGCAGCAACATCGAGGATATTGCTGCGCAGCGCCTTGGCAGCTTGAAGCGCGGCCTCGCCACCGATGCCCGCGCCACGCGAGGCCCAGGTGCCGCCGCCATAGGGCGTATTGTCGGTATCGCCCAGAATGACGCGCACGCGGTCCATCGAGACACCAAGCACGCTGCCGACGATCTGGGCAGTGAGCGATTCGGATCCCTGGCCCTGCTCGGTGATACTGGTTTGGCAGATCACGGCCCCCTGGGCATCCAACCGCACCGCGACGCCATCCTGTGATGATATCTTGGCGCCGCCGACGCCATAGAATGCCGCACTGGGATTCGTGACCTCGATAAAACTGGCGATCCCGATACCGCGATGAATGTTGCTGGCGCGCAGCGCGGCCTGTTCCGCGCGCAGCGCGTCGTAGTCCATCATCTTGATGAGCTTGGCCAGCGCGGCATGGTGCGACAATTGCTCGAAACGCAAGCCTGAAGGCGAGGCACAGGGATAAGCGTCATCGGCAATCAGATTGCGCCGGCGAATCTCGACGGGATCCATGCCGATCTTCATCGCCGCCAGATCGACCAAGCCCTCGGTCACCGAACACGCGATCGGATGCCCGACGGCGCGGTACTGGCACATGACATTCTTGTTCTGGAACACGACGCGGGCGCGGGCGCGATAATTTTTGGTGACATAGGGCCCGCCGACCAGATTGACGACCTGATTTGCCTCGATGGCGCTGGTCCGTGGATACATCGAATACGGTCCGATGCCGGTAAGGTCGTCGATCTCGAACGCGGTGATCGTGCCATCGCGTTTGACACCGATTTTTCCCTTGCAGCGATGGTCACGCGCGTGAATGTCGGTATTGAAACTCTCGACTCGATCGGCGACGAATTTGACCGGCCGCCGCAGCAGTTTCGACAGCGCGTAAATTGCCATCTCGTCGGCATAGATATGGACCTTGATGCCGAAGGAGCCACCGACGTCCTTGCAGACGACGCGGACCTGGGATTCCTGGAGGCCGAGGTGGAGCGCCGCAATATTCTGCACCATGTGCGGCGCCTGCGTGCCCTGATAGATCGTAAGCCGCGCTTCGGCTGCATTCCAGTCCGCAACCGCCGAACGCGGTTCCAGCGTCACGCCGGTATGCCGCCCAAATACGAATTCTGCCTCCACCACCTCGTCGGAGCCGGCAAAGGCCGCGTCGACGGCACCTGCGTCGTGATTGCGCTCGAAGGCCAAATTGTCTCCGAGCGCTGGATGGATCACCGGCGTTGTGGAGTCGAGCGCGGTACGCATGTCCGTCACGGCATCGAGTTCTTCGTAGGCGACCGAGATATGCTCTGCTGCATCCTCGGCGGCAGCGCGGCTCGTCGCGACGATCGCTGCGACGGCTTCGCCCTGCCAGCACACACGGTCGATCGCAATCGCACTTTGCGGAGCAGATTTGAGGCCTTTCAGATGCGAGAGCACGCCCACCCATGGCGAGATGACGTCAGCAAGTTCCTCGCCGGTAACAACGGCAATCACGCCCGGCATTCGTTTGGCCGCAGACGCGTCGATGCCAGCGATCTTCGCATGCGCATGCGGCGAACGCAGGAATACGACGTGCCCCATGCGTGGCAACTCGATATCGCTGACGTACAGCCCGCGCCCTTGCATGAGCCGGTCAAGGTTCGGCCGCGGCACGGTCTTGCCGATATAGGAATTCGGCCGGTCGAGCACCGAAAGCGCACTGGGATTTTCAGGCGTGCGTGTCATGGCGCGCGTCCCGCGCGCACCCGCGCGGTCGTCTCAACCGCGTCGACGATCGCCTGATATCCGGTGCAACGGCAATAATTACCGGAAAGATGCTCGCGAATCTGCTCCCGATCGGGCGCGGGCGACTGTGTCAGCAGGTCCTGTGCCGCCATCAGCATTCCCGGCGTGCAGAAGCCGCATTGCAGGGCGTTGCGGTCTCGGAACGCTCCCTGCAGGTCGGCGATTTCACCGCTGTCGGATAACCCCTCGATCGTTTCGACCGACCCCTCTTGCGCCTGTACCGCCAGGATCAGGCAGGAACGAACGATCTCGCCGTTGACGCGCACCGTGCAGGCGCCGCAAACGCCGTGTTCACAACCGACATGCGTTCCGGTCAGTTTCAAATGCTCGCGCAGGAAGTCCGCGAGATTGAGCCGCGGCAGCACATGGGCATCGACGCGCTCGCCATTAACCTCGAGTGAAATGGCCACAGGGGTCATCACGCAGGTGCTCCGGATCGCAGATCTGGACGGGAAAGCAGCGTGGACACGCAACGCGAAAGCAATACTTTCGCCAGGTGCCGCCGCATGGCCGGCGTCGCCTGCTGATCTTCCTGGGGATCGAGCTCTTCGCCCAGCACCGCGGAGGCGTTGGCCAATATTTCCGGTGTGATGGCGACGTTAACAAGTTTCCCGGCTGCCAGAGCGAGTAAAGGCCGATCGCCGACGGCAAAGTAGCCGAGGCGTAGCTCATTGAACTGCCCCCCTGCGACAATCGACTGCGCCGCTAGGCCGACAATGGCATAGTCGCCATGGCGGCGGGCAAACTCATGAAAGAAATGGGCGGAGTCTTTCTGGGCCAGAGGCAGCTCGACTGCGACTAGCAATTCCTGCGGCGAAAGAGCTGTCTCATAGATTCCGGTGAAAAATTCTCGAGCCGGGATTCGCCGCTCGCCCTTTGGCCCACAAACGACGATCGTGGCACCCAGCGCCACCATGCAAGCCGGCAGTTCGGAAGCCGGGTCTGCGTGCGCAAGGCTCCCGCCGAGCGTACCGCGGTTGCGGATCGCCGGATGCGCGACATGGGAGGTCGCGTCCTTGAGCAAAGGAGCACGGGCGGCAATCTCAGGGGATTTCAGGACGTCCACGTGACGGGTCAGCGCACCAATCATCAGGACGTCGCCTTTCACCACAATTCCGCGAAGCTCGGCAAGTCCGCCGATATCGACAATGAATTCGGGAGAGATCAGGCGCAGATTCATTGCCGGCATCAGGCTTTGGCCGCCCGACAATACCTTGGCCCTGTCGCCGTGCGCGGCCAACAGTTCCAGCGCATTTGCGACGCTGGTCGGGCGGGCGTAAGCGAAAGCCGAGGCCTTCATTTCGGCGTAACCTCCCCCAGCCGGATATCGGCATTTTCTTTGGATTAGACGGCGACAATTTTTAAAGGTCAAGTTTGTTTATCGAGTGATTATTTCGATGCCTGCGACTTTAGGACTTGTTATCATGCTGCGGCCGACGCACGTTTTCCGCCAAACAAAAAGCCTGCCCTTGGGGAGGAGCAGACCATGAAGCTCGGATTCTTCACGATGCCGATCCATCCTGTCGACAAGGATTGGCGGCTGTCCCTCAACGAGGATCGCGAAGCCTTCCTGCTGGCCGACGAACTCGGGTACAGCGAGGCCTATGTCGGCGAGCACATCACGGACAAGGCCGAAAACATTACGTCCTGTATCGCCTTCATCGCCTGGCTGGCCGCAGCGACCAAGCAGATCAAACTTGGTACTGGCACCATCAACATGCCGAACACCCACCCGGCGGCGCTTGCTGCCTCGATCGCGATGCTCGATCACATGCTCGACGGCCGCCTAATCTTCGGTATCAGCCCTGGCGGACTGCTGTCCGACGCCGAGGTTTTCGGCAATCTCGACGCAGATCGCAACGCAATGTTTCTCGAAGCCATCAATCAGGTTCTTGAGATCTGGGCGAGCGAACCGCCGTATAACCTTCAAGGCAAGTACTGGAACGTATCGGTGCAAAAGACCCTGATCGAGGACATCGGCCAGGGCTTCATCGCGCGCCCGTTGCAAAGACCGCACCCGCCGATTGTAGTGACGGCAGTGGCACCGTTCTCCAAAGGCTTGACCGAAGCCGCTGCACGCGGTTGGGACCCGATTTCGGCAAACTTCTTGATGCCGGCGTGGGTAAAAAGCCACTGGCCGAAATATGTCGAAGGCTGCGAACGGGGTGGCCGCCCGGCGGAGACGGCAAACTGGCGGGTCGCCAAAAGCGTATTTGTCGCCAAGGATGCCGCGACGGCAAAAGCCTATGCGACCGATCCGAACGGACCGTATGTCTATTATTATCGCTCGCTGTTCACCAAGTTGAGGCGGGGCGGCCGCATCGAGCTGTTCAAAACGCGCCGCGATCAGCCCGACGAGGAGGTGACACTCGAATCGATCTGCGACAAGCTGATCATTCATGGCACGGCGGACAGCGTTGCAGACCAACTTTTGGCTTTTCAGGAAGAGACCGGCCCCTTTGGTACGCTGCTCTATGCCGGCAAGGACTGGAAGGACCGTGAACTTGGGCGCCAATCGATGATCCTGATGGCCGAGAAAGTCATGCCGCGCGTCAACGCAGATATATCCGGCAAGGCATCTGGATAGATCAATTCATTCGGGGAAATCCGCCGTGGCGTTCAGTGATCGCATCCCCTATCAGGCCCAAATCGATCGACCGAAGCTGACGCTTCCCGGCGGCAAGAAGCTCGCAGTGTGGGTGATCCTCAATGTCGAGGAATGGCGGATCGAGAACGCAATGCCACGGACCGTGCTGAGCCCGCCGATGGGCCAGCCGTTGCTGCCCGACGTGCCGAACTGGTCCTGGCATGAATACGGGATGCGGGCCGGCTTTTGGCGGCAATTCAAGGCGCTGACCGACCGCAAGATGCCCGTGACGCTGGCGCTGAATGCGAACGTCTGCAACACCTATCCGCGCGTTGCGTCTGCTGCGCTCGAAGCCGGCTTCGAGTTTATGGGCCACGGATTTCTGCAGGGACCGATGCACAAGCTCGATAACCAGGCCGACGCGATCAAGCGTTCCGTCGAGACAATCGCGAAATTCACCGGCAAGGCACCGCGATCATGGGAAAGCCCGGGCCTGACCGAGACCGAGGAAACCCTCGATCTCCTGCGCCTCAACGGCATCGAATATCTCGCGGATTGGGTCATCGACGACCTGCCGCAGGATATCGCTACGCCCCACGGCACCATGACGACGATTCCCTATTCGGTCGAAACCAACGATATAGTTGTCCATGCGCTGCAACATCTTCCTTCCGAGCAATTCTTGAAGCGCGGCATGGATCAGTTTGACAGGCTCTATCTCGAAGGCGCATCAAACGCGCGGATCATGGCGATCTCGATTCACCCCTACATTACGGGGGTCCCGCATCGCATCAAATATCTGGAAGCGCTGCTGGACTACGTGATCGGCCATGACGGCGTGGCGCTGATGACTGCAAGCGAGATCGGTGACTGGTACCGCACAGAAATGGCTGGAAAATAGCAGGCCGACCTACCTACCCCACCACCTTGATCGGTGCACGTCGGATATCTGCCGAGGTTTCGTTGACCCGCTCGAAACCGGCGAGGAAGACATCCAACGCATCGCTGATCACCCGATCCTTGTCCTCGAGCACAGGGGACTCGTAGATGTATTTGCGGACGCCGTAGTAGAAGATTCCGCCATGAAGCACCCAGGCGAGTTCGATTTCGGTCGCACTCGGCTTGTTTTGCACCGCTAGCCCCACCTCATACCGGCATTCCCGGATGATCCGGGTCAGGATCTTGTCCTTGACCATGCCGACATACCAGCGGTTGATATCGAGGCCCTTCAGGCCGGAATAGAGATAGATGCGAAGCCATTTCCGGGTGAAGATCGCGTCGGTATAGGTGCGGTAGAATTCCAGCAACCTGTCGCGCAGTGATCGCGAGCGATCGGTCAGCAGCTTTTCCCAGCCGGTTTCGAGCGGATCGAGATAGACCGTGCGATAAACCTCTTTGATTAAATCGTCCTTGCTGGGAAAATAGCGATAGAGCAACGGTTGGGTGACGCCAAGCCGCCGCGCCAGCGCTCGCGTTCCCCCGCCAAATCCATCCTCCGAGAAGAACTCGGTCGCCTTCGCCACGAATTCCCGGCGACGATCGTCTGGCGAGAGGCGCCTTTGCTTGGCGCCAGCACGCTTGGGCTGATCTTTCCTGTTCATCCGGATTTGCCACCGTCGTCGGCAAGAAACCGGCCAAAGCCGCCGCGCGCAAACAGCAACGGCTCCTGCCGGTTATAAGTATAGGCCTCGACGGCGCCCAGGAAGATGATGTGGTCGCCACCGTAATATCGGTTGGCGGCGCGGCACTGGAAATTGGCGACGCTGTCGGCAAGTACCGGCGCATTGCCAAGCCCCGGCGTCCAGGTCACGCCGGCAAATTTGTCTCCGGAGGATTTTGCAAATTGGGACGCCAGCGCCTGCTGGGAAGCACCGAGAACATTGACGGTGAAATGGCTGGCATTCTGGAAGATGGTCAAGCCCTGCGAGAACATGCCGAGGCTCCACAATACCAGCGGCGGGTTCAGCGAGACCGAGGCAAAGGAGTTGCACGTCACACCATATGGCTTTCCGTCGGCCGCCATCGCCGTCACGATGGTGACGCCTGTGGCAAAGGTGCCAAGCGCATTGCGAAAGTCCCGGGGATCGATCGCCGAATTGTCACTGGCGAATTCGTTGGCCGGATCGGCCGGATGTTTGGGTGCGTTAGACATCCGCCTTGCCTCAGAGCGTCAGGTTTTCGGACGGCAGGCCGAGCGCTACACGTCCATAATTGGTTCCCGCCGCATCGAAATTGAATGCGAGGTGCGAATTCACCGCATGGGCATCACGAAACTGCCGCTGCAAAGCGCCCGACGTGAACAGGCTGCGCGCGCCGCTTGCCGCGAACAACAGCGACACGGCATCGGTACAGAGATTAACGGAAAACGCACCATCACGGCGCAATCGCGTTTTTTCCGCGATATCCGGAATCCGGCCACGCCGGGCATCCGCCATCGCGTCGATGCAGTTCGTGCGCATAACCAGCCGCGCAGCGTCGATCTTGGCGGACGCCTCCGCGATCTTGATCTGCGTTGTCTGCATATCGCCGACTTTGGCGCGATTGTAGGTTGACGCCCGATGACGTGCGAATTCGACATAGTCATTCAAACAGGCCTGCGCATTACCCAAGCCGACACCTGATAATACGTAGGGAAAGAGCGAGAACACCGGCAACGCATAGAGCGGGTTTGGATTAGCGACACTTCCCGGTGTTGGCCCGCCGATAAGATCGCTGACAGCGATGGTCATCTGTTCTGTAATGAAAGCGTCCGTGACCCAGACATCGTTCGATCCGGTTCCGCACAAACCGGTCGCGTTCCAGGTGTCGTTGATCTTGTAATCGCGCCGGTTGAGCAGGAAGAGCCGGTATTCGATGCCGTCGGCCTCATCGTCGGACGAAACTACACTGGCGAGCATGTTCCACTCGCAGGATTCGACGCCTGAGGAAAACGGCCAATGGCCATTCAGCACATATCCGCCGTCGACCTTTCTGGCACGACCCGCCGGAAAGATGAATGACGAGGCGATCAACGCGTTGGCATCCTTGTTCCAGACCGCGTCCTGCGCCTGCCGGTCGAACATGCCCAGCATCCAGTGGTGGCTCGCAAGGTTGGCAAAATTCCACGCTACGGAAGCATCGGCCTGCCCCAGGGCATCGGCGCAATCGACCAATGC
>JACDAG010000062.1 GCA_013695565.1 Bradyrhizobium sp. | reverse complement strand
GGGCACGACCTGTAGCGGTCTGGCGTTAGCCGCCTGGCCGAGGCGTGTTGCATGGTACCGGGCAACGCCATCGTTCGGATATTTGCCGATGAAGGCCGTGAGGCTCGCCAGCGGCAGCGTAGCCTCGGCATCCTGAAGCGATGCGTAGATTTCGTTCCACTCGCGGCAAAACGCTTCGGCCGCGCCAGAGTTGGGCCCGCGCGCGCTGCGAAGTTCGTAGATCGTGAAATCTTCCGCGAATCCCTTTGGCTTGATCCGGTCGACAGCACGGAAGATAAATCCAGAGTCAGCCCGTGCCTTGACCGCCTCGCTCACCAGGATGCTGGTGCCGTAATTCTTGTTGAGGCCTTCGAGGCGAGCCGCGAGATTAACGGTGGCGCCAAGCGCCGTGTAATTCATCCGGTCGGACGAGCCGATATTTCCAACCACCGCATCGCCGGCATGCAGGCCGAACCGCGTGCGGTAGGCCGGCCATCCCTCGCTTTCGAACACCTTGTTCAACTCGCCATTGTTGCGAAGACAGGCGAGCGCCGCGGCACAGGCGTTGACGATGTGGTCGGGATCATCGACCGGGGCGTTCCAGATCGCCATGACGGCATCGCCAATGAACTTGTCGACGGTCCCCTTGTTGGCCATGATCGCCTCGGACATCACGGCGAAATAGCGCGACGTGTGTACCATGACCTCGGAAGGGTCGGCCTTCTCGGTGATCGCGGTGAAATCGGCGACGTCGGTGAAAAGCAGCGTGACCTCGCGGCGAGCGCCTCCCAACTGCAGGGCGATTCCGGACTCGATCAGTTGCTGCACCAGCCGCTTGGGAACGAAGTTCGAAAAGGTACGTACAACCGAGCGCATGGTGAAGACCGAATGGCCGAGGTCGTCGATCTCCTTGACGATCGAGTGCACCTGCGGACCTTCCGTCAGCTCAAACCGCTGGATCTTGTCCGTCTCCCTGGCGAGGCCCCGCAACGAGCGCGCCATCATCGACCCCAGCCAGAACACCAGCGGTAAGGTCGCCGCGACAAATCCGAGCGCCACCGCAAACAGCCAGCGCCGCTCGGCAATGATCTCGGAATAGAATTCATCCAGCGGCGCCAGCACGGCCAGCCGGATATCGGTCGGCCCCGTGGTCTGGAGCTTATGGAAGGCTGCGACATAGGCCCGGTCCGCCTGATCCGAAAAGAACTGCTGTGCACGGCCGCCTTCGTTCCAGGAGCGGATGACCGCAGCCAGCCCCGGGAGCTTGATCGCCTCGATCTTGGGAAGATCGAGCGCGCGACGATCGGGCTGGGACGCGATGATCTCCGCCATCTGCGGGTGCGCAAGAATCCGGTTTTGATCGTCGAACAGGAACGCCAGGCCGGACTGGCCGAGCCCCTGCTTGCTCAGCATCGACTCGGTCTTGTCGAGCAGAATGTCGCCGGCAATGACGCCACGTCGGCCTTCCTCCAGTGGAATGCGGAGCGTGTAACCGGGCTGACCGGTGGCGAAGAAAATATATGGGCCGGTCAGCAGACTGTCCTTGAACTTGAACGCGTCCACATACCAGGGACGTTCACGCGGATTGTAATTCGACGGCCCCGGAACGTCGGAGATCGGGATGAGATTGTCCGACAGGAACGAGACGGTCGAACCGGGAGCCCCCTTCCCTGTCTTGGTGATGACGACAAGCCGATAGACGGCATCTTCGGGCGCGTTGAGCGTCGGGCGGAACTTCGGGCCGGCGCGGTCGATCGCATCGATCTCGATGAACGAGCCGTCTTCATATCCGGCATAGAGGCTGAAGAGCTGCGGGTTGTTCCGCAGCATCGAGCCCAGGATCGCGATCAGCCGTGGGTTGTCGTCAATCTCGGCCGACTGGATCGACGGCAGGCCGGACAGGATATCCAGGCAATCGCGCACACTCTTGAACTGGGAATCGATCCGATCGGCGCCGAGCTGGGCGACCTTTTCAATGAAGGTGCTTGCCGCGGTCCGGGTAATGGAGGCGACGCGCGAAAAGCTCAAATAGACCAGCGTCAGGCCGACGAACAGCACAATGCCGACGAACAGGGCGATGATCGATGCCCTGAATCCGACCTTCACAGGCAGTTCGGCGCGCGCTGGCATCGCCGCCTCACCGCGGATTCCCTAGAACGGATTGACATAGTTCATGATCGCGATTTGCCTCAGCAGGATCTTGCGAATGAAATGAGAGACCTTCACGTGGTCGGTGAAGATGGCCGCCGCTCCCGTGCTGCCAGCCGGCAATCGCTTGGCAAACTCGGCATCGTCCAGCTTGACGCGCACCGCAAAGGGGCTGGATTGAATCGCCTTCGGCGTCACCGCAAGACCGGATACCTGGACCTGGCCGCTGGCGATCGCCTGCAGAATGCTCTCGACCTTTCCGCTGTAAACCTTGCCCGGTATCAGCTTGAACGTGATCTCGACCGGCTGCCCGACTTCCAGATACCGAGCATCGATCTGCGGAATTTCCACGCCGATGATGGTGTCTGACGTATCGATGAAAGCCATCGCCGGCGCGAGCGGCAGATTGGCGACGCGGGCGCCCTTGCGCAGTGCCAGATTGGTGACGTAGCCGTCGGCCGGCGCGCGGACCATGGTCTTGTCGAGATTCCATTGCGCACCTTCAACCTGCGCCTTCAACTGATCCACTTCGGCCTGGCGCTGCTGGACATCGAAGGCCCGGCCGGAATCCCGCTGCAACAGTTGCGAATACTCATCGAGCCTGAGCTGCGAAAATTTGAGCTGGGCCTGCAGCGCGTTGACGGCCGCCCGGTAGGGCGTCGGGTCGATGGTGAACAGCACGTCGCCCGCCTTCAGCGGCGTATTCGCCTGCACCGGCACCTCCAGGACTTCGCCGGCAACATCGGGGACGATCTGCACGGCGTTGCGCACGACAATGGCCGGCCCCTGCGGCGCGCCCCACCCCATCGGGATGAACAGGCCGAGGTTCAGAAGCAGCAGCACGATGAACGGCGATACCTTCCAGAACAGGTTGAATTTGACGATATGAAACCGCACCAGCAGGAACAGCAGCACGAGGTAGACAGCGAGAATGGCGACAATCATCGGGATTGCTCCACCTTGCGCGGCGCGGGCACATCGACATAGGCCCAGATCAGCGCGACCGGCCACAGCGCGAAGCCGCAGATCAGCGTCACCCACCCCGCGACCGTCACGGCCTCGGCCCAGGGATGATTGCGGGATTTTGCGATGTGGCCGGGTAGCCACCCGGCGATGCAGAACACTGCGACCACGCTGGTGACCAGGATGATCAGCACGATCCAGGCAAAGATATCGAGACCGTGCATAAAAGCCCCTTACGTGATTGGTATTGGCTCCGGGAATTCCGCCGATACATTCAGTTCACCTTCTGCACCGCCGGCGGAGTCCACGAGCCGTCGGTGACCGCCGGCTTCGGCCAATAGGCACGGACATAAAGCGAGAAGTCGCCTTTGGGTGCGGGCAACCAGTTGGCGCGCTGAACAGGATCGGTCGGCGCTTCTGCTTGCACATAAATGGTGAGCGAACCATCGGCGGCGAGCTTGAGATCCTTGTTTTTCGTGCCGACGGAAAAGCGGTTGATGGCATTCTTGATGAAGAAATGGTGCTCGTTGTAGATCGACAGCGAC
Organism: Bradyrhizobium sp.; assembly: GCA_013695565.1. Classification (GTDB taxonomy): domain Bacteria; phylum Pseudomonadota; class Alphaproteobacteria; order Rhizobiales; family Xanthobacteraceae; genus Bradyrhizobium. Next base: position 6,151 of record JACDAG010000062.1, on the reverse strand, counting down.
CAGAAGCCGTTCACCGGCGGCGTCGCGTCCTTTGCAAAAGTAACGGTGTAACGGTTGGCATTGTTGAGCCGCCCCCCGTTCACGTCCAGGTCCTGACTGAAATATTTGGTCTCGGTAGGAGCGTTGACGAGAATGTTCGATTTGGCTACCGCCGTGCGCGTGAAATAGTCGGTGCCGAATGCGGCGTTGTTCGAGGTCGAACTCCAGTTGCCGGGCAATTGCACGCCCCAGTTTCGAAATTGCAGCAGTGGGTCAACCAATTCCTTTTCCGTCTTTGTCGCTTCGTCGATCATTGCCGCCTTCAAAGCCGGGTCCTTCTGGGCGGCGGCGATCACGGCGAGCACCTGCGCGTACCGCGCCTCCTCGCCCGGCAGAGGGGTCGCGTCCGCCAGCACCGCCTGCAATTGGTCGAATATCTTTTCGGGGAACACCCAGCTCGTTTCCGCCGCTCCGTCACCTGCGGTAGGCTTGGGGAACTTTGGCAATTTACGCCAATCCTGACGCTTCACGGTGCCGTCAAATTCGGAGAGCGGATAGATATTGATGCCACCAATGACGTCCTGAATCGCTCGCCGGTCCTCTTGGGTGTCGTCCATGAAGACGCGCGGAACCACGAAGCCGGTGCCTGTTTTCGCGCGAAAGACCTTAGTGATACCTTGCGGAACCTGGCCCTTCCAATTCGGGCCTGCCAGAAGGTAGAAGCCTGGTGTCGTGCCATACATCTTGCCGAGCGAAGCAAAACTGTCGGTGCGCAGGTCGACGACCTGGTAGACCCAGAAGCGGTCGCCAAAATCCGGAACCTGCACCATTACCGGACTGACATCCAGCGCCAGCACGCCGCCTCCGTAGACGACATCCTGGTTCGGGCAGGCAACGTCACGTTCTTCGGGCTCCACATAATCGTGCAGCATGGAAAGCCGGTTGAGCGGCGCGAACGGCAGGACCCCGCCCATCAGGCCAGGCTCCGGAGCCTGTGCGAACGCAAGGCGCCGATTGTAGATGTTCACCATCGGCCACGTCCAGAAATAGGCATCGCGCCCGACTTGCCTGGCATATTCCTCGGTGATCTTGACGCGCACATCGGGTCCGGCCGGCATCGCCTTCGCCCAGCCGGGCGATGCCGGAAGCAGCGTTTGCGCCTGCGCCAACGTCGTGAAGCTTGCCACCGTCAGCATGACGCCGACACGGAATGCGGACAGGAAACACTTCATAGCTTCACTCCCTCGATTTTTTCGCTGCAACCTTCTCGACATCCGGCAACACCCAGACCTTGTCGAAGAACTCCTTCTTCGGCGCATAGAGCCGGAACATCAGCTCAAAACCGCGCTTCGGATCGGTCGGCACCCAGTTGGGGTCCTTGCCCTTTGGCGGCTTCGGGCCGAAATAGACGTCGATCGAACCGTCGGCGTTCTTCTGCATCTCGGGAATCTGCGAGGATCGGCTGGCGCGCGGCAGGTTGCGGACCAAGGCGTGCGTCTTGCGGTCATAGACCGTCACCGACCAGTATTGCTCGATCGGCACGTTCGGCGGCACGGTCAGGCGATAGGTGTTGCCGCCGTCGAGGGCGGCGCCATTCCTGTCCTTGATCGAGATCAAATAGAACTGGCCAGCGCCCAGCCGCTTGATGCCGACAAAGCCGTATGTGTAGGTCATGCCGCGCAGATCGATCGGGTAGGCGTCGGCATCGCCGTAGGCCGTGGCATTCGCCTTGACGGCCTCCGCGGCGGCGGCGGGCCGCCAGTGGCCTTTCCCGAAAAAGCTCCCCCAGCCTTTGTCGTACATGCCTTCCAGGATGGCTTTCGCCTCGCGTATGCCTGCGTCGAGCGATTTCGTGGTTTGGGCGGTCGGCTTGAACGGCTTGCCCTTCTCGATGCCGAGCGATTTGAGTTGATCGATCATCGCGCGGTCGCGCTGGAGCCAGGGCTCGGCCTGCACGATCCGGTCAAGATTCTGAAAGAAGCTCGCGTCGTAGCGGATCGTGGAGTCGAAGGTGACGTCCTTGGCATCTGTGAAAATGGTCGCAGGCGGATTCGCCGCCTGCGCGAACGGATAGACCTTCATCTTCTTGCCGTACGTTATGGCCTTCGCGACATCGGCGTCGCTATGGCTGGCAAAGTTCGCGCGCAACAGCATGTAGCCGCCGAACGTATCGGATTGCAGCGCGGTGTAACCATCGGGCGTCTTGTCCTTGTAACCCGGCGGCAGGACCAGATATTTTCCGCCGGCGCCCTTGTCGGCGCCGAGAAGGCCGGCATCCTCCAGCGGCATCTGCCACGTGGTGACGATGTTGCCATTGAACGAACCGTTGGCGTCCCCGGCGGGGAGATCGAGCACGACAGGGCCGTCCTTGGTGTTGAAGAACGCCATGAAGTAGATCGCATCGGGGTTTGGCGTGAGCGTCTGGTTGTGCCATTCCATCGGGCGGCCCCAATAGACAACCTGGCCCACCTTGGCGCTGGTCTTGTTGAGCATTTCCTGCAGCATCAGGTCGGTATTGACCGCTGGCATGCCCCAGATGACTGCTTCCACGGCGCGCCGCTCGATGGTACGGCGGGTGAGATCGTCAGGTGATGGACTCTGCGCATACACTGCTGTCGCAGCGAACGTCAAGGTAAGCGCTGCAAGCACCGTTTTATTCATCGCCTCCACTCCTCATTTGATTTCCGCCGGAAACACCGTCTTCCAGTCCCGCTTCATGTCGACGACGGTCCAGCCTCGTGAACCAGCCTCATCGAGCGCCTTGTCGAGCTTGCCGATTCTGGATTGCCGGTCGTAGGCGTATTCACGATCGGCATCGGTGTGGTGCACCAGCCCGGCGAAGCGCGCGCCGTTGCCGGCTGCGATCCATTGCAGCATCTGCAGATCGCCGTCCGAATTGCCGAACGCAAAGATCGGACGCCGGCCGATGAACCTGTTAATGCCGACCGGCTTGCCCGGTCCATCATCGATGAATTCGATCTTGGCGAGCTTCATCAGGATCGGCTTACCGTCCGTGCCGGTCTGGAATTTGACTACACCGGACGACCCCACCACCTGCTCTGGTGGGATGCCATAGACCTTCTCCATCCACGGCCGCATGAACTCGACGCCGCCGCCGGACACGACAAACGTCTTGAAGCCGTTGGCGCGCAGGTAAGCCAGCAGCTCCAGCATCGGTTGGTAGACCATCTCGGTATAGGGACGCTTGAAGCGCGGATGTCGCGCGGTTTTGGTCCAGTCGGTCACGGCACCGGCGAACTCGTCCGTGGTCATGCCGGTGTGGGTCACCGCGACGATATCGAGGAGGCCTTTCTCGCCACTGGCCGCCAGCGCCTTCATGTCCTTATCGAGCAGCGCCTTAAACGGCTGCTTCGTCTTCCACTCCGGATGATCCGGCGCCATCGCCTTGATGCGATCGAATGCGAAGGCAAGCTGAAAGTAGAACGGCTGCTCGCACCACAGCGTGCCGTCATTATCGAAGGTGGCGATGCGCTCGGGGGGCGGCACGAATTCCGCACTTCCCTGCGTCGTCACGCGGGCGACGAAATCGGTGATGGATTTCTTGACCGCGCCGTCGTTCCAGGAAGGCAGCGGGTCGGATTGGGCATGGATTACGCCGCTCCAACCGCAGGCAAGGATGCCGAGGAGAAAACCAACATTGCGCCGCGACAGCATCATTTCTTCTCTCCGGTTTCGGCTTCCAGCGGCAGCAGCCTCCATTGTCCTGATATCGCGGCCTTGCATCCAGAGCCAGGGCCGGCCACCGCCGGCCGCATAAGGCTCGTCAGATATCTCATTTCGTCGGCTTGTTCTTGAGCAATGCGTCGATGGCTTCGATGATCTTCAATTGCGGATGGGCGCGGCAATAAAGGATCAGTTCATGCCCGCCGGATTTTGCGCGCGTGATGTGTGCGAAGTGCTTCTTCGCCAAGCCGTTGTACCAGCCGCTATACCAAGCCGCCAACATGTCTGCATCTTCCTGGAAGGTGTTTGTAAGCTGCGGACAGGTCATCGCTTGCACGTCGATAAACCCGTTCGCATCCGTGTAAGCCGAAAGCGGGGTCTGTGCGTTCGCCGGCGAGATCGCACCGGCCCCTAAAACCGCCGCCAATGCCAGAACGACGAAACCTTCTCGATACCCATTCTTGATGACATTCATATCCATACTCCTTCGTGCACTTGCCTGATTGAAAAATCGTGCGCCAATCCTGCTTCCGATCTGATCCGGCCCGCCCGGAGGCGAGCCGGCGGCGTATCTCGACGGCTTCCCTACTCCAGACCGCGCTTCTTGAACGATTCGTCGATCTTCCGGTCGACCTGCTTGCGAACTCCCTCGACATTGAAGCTCGCGGGACGTTGACTGGGCGGATACTCGACGAAGGTCAGGAGGAAGTCGGCGGCTTTCATTTGCCCCTTCGCCAGCAAATAATCGTTCTTGACCAGCCAGTCATAGTATTGATCGGAAACGACGTCCGCCCGTTCATACGGATCCATCCGAAGATTGTAGAGTTTCGGAACGCGCAGCGTTACGAAGGGTTCGGACCAGACCCGCAGTCCGCCCGGCTGGCGCTGCTCACGCAGAACAATCTTCCAGTCGTCAAACCGCATCGCCACGAGATCTCCGTCGTCGCTGAAGTAGTAGAAATCATTACGCGCGCTCTTCGGTGACTTGCCCGTCAGGTAGTCCAACTGGTTGAAACCGTCGAGATGGTTCCTGAAGGTGGTGGGATTGCCGGCGGGCTGCCACCCCTTCAACAAGCGATCCTTGATGTCGGTGTCGCCGGCTGCAGCGAGCAGCGTCGGAAACCAGTCCAGCCCGGAAACGATTTCGTTAGAGACTTCGCCGGCCTTGATCTTGCCGGGCCAGCGGATCATCGCCGGCACCCGGAAGGCGCCTTCCCAGTTGGTATCTTTCTCGCTGCGGAACGGCGTCGTTGCTGCATCGGGCCACGACCACTGGTTGGGTCCGTTGTCGGTCGTATAGATGACGATGGTGTTGTCGGCGATGCCGAGGTCGTCGAGCGTCTTGAGCAGCTTTCCAACATCGCCGTCGTGCTCCAGCATGCCGTCGGCGTAGTCATTGCCGACCATGCCGCTCTGTCCCCGCATCGACTGACGCACATGGGTGAATGCGTGCATCCGCGTCGTATTCATCCAGGTGAAGAACGGCTTGTTGGCGCGAACTTGCCGTTGCATGAAGTCGATCGCGGCGGCCGTGGTTTCGTCGTCGATGGTTTCCATCCGCTTCCTGGTCAGCGGCCCGGTATCTTCGATCTTGCCATCGGCGAAGGATTTGATGACGCCGCGCGGCGAGTAGGCTTTCAGGAACCTCGGATCGTCTTTCGGCCAATAGGGCTGCTCGGGCTCTTCCTCGGCGTTGAGATGATAGAGGTTGCCGAAGAATTCGTCGAAGCCATGATTGGTCGGCAGATATTCGTCCTTGTCGCCAAGGTGGTTTTTGCCGAACTGTCCGGTCGCGTAACCCAGCGGCTTGAGCGCCTGGGCGATCGTGATGTCGCCCTTTTGAAGGCCCACGGGAGCGCCGGGAGCACCGACCTTCGAGAGGCCGGTGCGCAGGCAGGCCTGTCCGGTGATGAAGGTGGAGCGACCCGCCGTGCAACTGTTCTCCGCATAGTAATCGGTGAACATCATGCCTTCCTTGGCGATGCGGTCGATGTTCGGGGTCTTGTAGCCCACCACTCCGAACGAATAGGCGCTGATATTGGTCTGGCCAACGTCGTCGCCGAAGATGACGAGAATGTTCGGCTTGCGTCCGGACGTAGCCGCCGCGGGCGTAGCCGGTGCTGCCTTCTGCGCCTGCGCGAGCGCGCTCGAGGTCAGCGCCGCAGCAGCAACCAGCGTGGACGTTCCAAGCAGCATATTTCGCCGGTTGAGTGCGCTGTCGCCGGTCTTCGTCGAAGAAACCTCTTGGGGGTTTTTGGTCTTGCCGTCGCTGGACATTCGCCTCTCCTTTTTTCGCCAGTAGAAATCATGATGCTTGCTGTTTTCGGACCACGCAGCGGAATCCGACGTGACTGGTTGACGTGTCGATCGACTCGGCGTGACGCGCCGCGGGGCGATAGCGGCGGCAATAGTTCGGCGCGCACAAATGCGCGCCGCCCTGCAGCACCTTGCGGGGAAATTTGGATGTTGGGCTGGCGGGGGTCGAGGC
>JACDAG010000059.1 GCA_013695565.1 Bradyrhizobium sp. | reverse complement strand
ATCTGCCGCGCTCGGGCAAGAGCGATATCGGCTCTATATTGTTCGACAACGCCATGTTCCAGATCGAGAGCGCGGTGAAATTCGCCGCCAGCGTTCCGACGATGTTGAAAAGCGTTTCCGAAGTGGTCGGCAAGATTTCCGATCCGAAGTCGCGTGACAGCATCGCCAGCATGATTTCGCCGCCGACCATCCTGAACAAGGCGATCTCGTCCGAGCGCAGCTTTGCCGGCACCTCGATCTCGCTGTCGCGGGCCAAGGCGGTCGCCAAGGCCTCCGGCGGCAAGCTCAACGACGTCGTGCTGGCGCTCTCCTCCGGCGTGGTGCGGCGCTATCTGCTGCAGCAGGGCGCGCTGCCGACCAAGTCGTTGACCGCGGCGGTGCCGATCTCGCTGCGCGAGGAGGGCAACACCGAAGCCAACAACCAGGTGTTCGGCATGATCTGCTCGATCGCCACCAACCTCGAGGATCCCAAGGGACGGATCGAGGCGATCATCGCGCAGTCCACCAAGTCAAAGGAAATGTCGCACCCGCTGCGGGCGTTGATGCCGCAGGTTTCCAACATCTCGATGCTGGGCGCGCCGATCCTGGTGCAGATTCTGGCGCTGCTCTACAGCCGCTCCGATCTTTCGAATGTGCTGCCGCCGGCGGCCAACATCACGGTGTCCAACGTGCCGGGGCCGCGGCAGACGCTGTATGCGGCGGGCGCTGAATTGCTGCATATCTTCCCGGTGTCGATCTCGACCCATGGGCTCGCGCTCAACATCACCGTGCAGAGCTATCGCGACCAGCTCGATTTCGGCTTCATCGCCGGCGCCAACATCATTCCGCATGTCCAGGTTTTGTGCGACATGCTTCCGCTGGAGTTTGAAGCACTGGAGGCGGCCTATGCGCCGCCGCCGAACATGACCAGCGCGGCTGAATAGGGCATGATCCGAAAAAGTGGGAACCGGTTTTTCGATAAGATCATGCCCAAGAGAAAAAGAGATCGTTGCAATGATTGAAATGCCGCCGCTGCAGTTCGCCCAGACGAACGGTATTCGCATGGGCTACTACGACGCGGGACCGAAGACCGATACGCCGCCCGTGATTCTTTGCCACGGCTGGCCGGAGATGGCGTTTTCCTGGCGTCACCAAATCAAGGCGCTGAGCGAGGCCGGGATCCGGGTGATCGCGCCGGACCAGCGCGGCTACGGTTCGACCGACCGGCCCGAGCCGGTCGAAGCCTATGACATGGAGCATTTGACCGGCGACCTCGTCGGGCTGCTCGATCATCTCAAGATCGACAAGGCGATCTTCGTCGGCCATGACTGGGGCGGCTTCATTGTCTGGCAGATGCCGCTGCGCCATATCGACCGCGTCGCCGGCGTGATCGGCGTCAACACCCCGCATTACGATCGCTTGCCGGCCGACCCGATCGAGTTGTTCCGACAGCGGTTCGGCGACAGCATGTACATCGTGCAGTTTCAGGATCCAGCCCGCGAGCCGGACAAGATCTTCGGCAGCCGCGTCGAACAGACCTTCGACGCTTTCATGCGCAAGCCGCTGCCGCGCAAGGACGACGCGCCCGCAACGCCATCGACCGCGGGTGTCGGCGCATCGGCCAAGACCAATCTGGCATTCCCGCAGATGATTGCGGCCTACGACGCCAAATACGATCCGCGGACGCCGATCCTGTCGCCGGAGGAAAAGAAGGTGTTCGTCGATACCTTCACCAAGACCGGCTTCACCGGCGGCATCAACTGGTATCGCAACTTCACCCGCAACTGGCAGCGCTCCGAAGGGCTCGACCATACGGTGCGCGTGCCGTCGCTGATGATTATGGCCGAGAACGACGCGGTGCTGCCGCCGTCGGCCGCCGACGGCATGGAGAAGATCATTCCCGATCTGGAAAAATATCTGGTGCGCGACAGCGGCCATTGGACGCAACAGGAAAAGCCGGACGAGGTCAGCGCCAAACTGATCGAATGGCGTAGGAAGAGATTTGGATAAGCGTCATCCTGAGGTGCGCGCCGCCTTCGGCGCGCCTCGAAGGATGAC
>JACDAG010000055.1 GCA_013695565.1 Bradyrhizobium sp. | reverse complement strand
ATTGCCGTTTGTGCCGGAACTGGTTGTGTTGACGGCGCCGGCGAAATCGATTCCTGGCCTGATCGATGAGGCCGGCCATCGGGGCACGGCGGGCGCGGTGATTGTCAGCGCCGGGCTCGGCCATGGTCCGGGCTCGTTGGCGGAAGAAGCCGAACATGCCGCGCAAAAATACGGAATGCGGCTGATCGGCCCCAATTGCCTGGGCATCATGATGCCGTGGGCAAATCTCAATGCGAGCTTTGCCGCGCACATGCCTGATAAGGGAAACTTGGCGCTGATCTCGCAGTCCGGCGCGATTGCCGCCGGCATGGTGGACTGGGCGGCGCAGCGCGCGGTGGGATTTTCCGGAATCGTGTCGATCGGCGACCAGCTCGACGTCGATATCGCCGATTTGCTCGATTACTTCGCAATGGACGAAAAGACGCAAGCCATTCTGCTCTATATCGAAGCAATCAAGGATGCGCGGAAATTCATGTCGGCGGCGCGCGCCGCGGCACGGATCAAGCCGGTCGTCGTCGTCAAGTCCGGCCGGATGGCGCAAGGTGCCAGGGCCGCCGCGACCCATACCGGCGCGCTGGCAGGCTCGGACGCCGTTTACGACGCCGCATTCCAGCGCGCCGGCATGCAGCGGGTCTCAGACCTGCGCGAGCTGTTCGACTGCGCCGAGACGCTGGGCCGCCTCAAATCGCCGCCAGGCAAGCGGCTGGCGATCCTGACCAACGGCGGCGGCATCGGCGTGCTCGCGGTCGACCGGCTGGCTGAGCTGGGTGGAATCCCGGCCGGCTTCACGCCCGCAATCCGCGAGAAGCTCGACGCGGTGCTGCCGCCGACATGGTCGGGTTCAAATCCCGTCGATATCATCGGCGACGCCGACCCTGCGCGTTACGCCGCAGCACTCGAAGTGCTGCTGGCCGACCCCGGCAATGATGCCATTCTGGTGATGAACGTGCAGACCGCGATCGCACGGGCGGACGAAATCGCTGCCACTGTGATCGGCGTATTCCAGAACTATCGCGCGCAACAACGCATGTCACCCAAGCCGGTACTTGCGGCCTGGATCGGTGCGGATCAAAAGATCAGCGATCTCCTGAGCGGCGCCGGGATTCCGAATTATCCAACCGAAGACGACGCCGTTCGCGGCTTCATGCATCTGGTGCGGCACCGCGAGGTGGTGGAAGCACTGGCGCAGGTCCCGCCGGCGATGCCCAGTTCGTTTGCGCCCGACATCGAGGTGGCCCGGCGGGTTGTTGCCGATGCGTTGGCGGACGACCGCCAGTGGCTCGATCCGATCGAAATCAAGCGGCTGTTCGACGCCTATGACATCCCAATGGTGCCGACATATGCTGCAGTCAACGCCGAGCAGGCGGTGGCCCATGCTGCGGCGATTTTTGCGCAAGGCTCCACGGTCGTGCTTAAGGTCATGTCGCGCGACATCGTGCACAAATCCGATGTCGGTGGCGTCGTGCTCAATCTCACCAGCGTCGACGCGGTTCGATCAGCGACATCGGACATTCTGGCACGGGCAAAAGCGATGCGGCCGGAAGCGCGTATATCCGGCGTGATGGTGCAGGCGATGGTGCTGCGGCCGAAGGCGCGCGAGCTCATTCTTGGTCTGGCGGACGACCCGACCTTCGGCACCGTCGTGGTATTTGGCCGCGGCGGCACCGCGGTCGAGATCATCAACGACAAGGCTCTGGCGCTTCCGCCGCTCGATCTGCAGCTGGCGCGCGGCCTGATCGAGCGTACTCAGGTCGCGCGATTGTTGCGCGCTTACCGTGACGTGCCGGCGGTCGAGGAAGATGCGGTTGCCATGGTGTTGGTCAAGCTGGCCCAGATGGCGGCCGACATCCCCGAAATTCGCGGACTGGACGTCAATCCGCTGCTGGCCGACCAATCGGGTGTGCTGGCGGTCGATGCCCGCGTCGCGCTCGGGCGCATGGAACGAAAATTCCGGGGCTCCGGACCTGCCAACTTTGCGGTGCGGCCGTATCCGTCGCAATGGCAGCGGCATATCGAGGTGAAGGATGGCTGGCGGGTATTTGTTCGCCCGATCCGGCCCGAGGATGAGCCGCTGATCCGCGAGTTGTTGCGGCATGTGACCGCACATGATTTGCGGCTGCGGTTCTTTGCGGTAATGAAGGAATTTTCCCATGAGTTCATCGCGCGCCTCACCCAGATTGACTATGCCCGCGCGATGGCCTTTGTCGCCCTTGACGAGATCACCGGCGAGATATTGGGTGTGGTCAGGATCCACTCGGACGCGGTCTACGAGACCGGCGAATACGCGATCCTGCTGCAATCCGATCTCAAGGGCAGGGGGCTTGGCTGGGCCTTGATGCAGATGATCATCGAATATGCTCGGTCCGAAGGACTGAGGGCCATCTCAGGCGATGTGCTGGCCGAAAACACCGTCATGCTGGCGATGTGTCGTAGCCTCGGCTTCGATGTGAAAGCGGACCCGGTTGAGCACGGCATCTGCAATGTCAGGCTGACCCTTTAGCTATTCGAGCGCGCGGCGCAGCCGCCGCTGCGCGCGCGGTCATAGCGGCGATCTCGATACGGTCATTGATGTCGAGGACCAGCGTGGAAATGTCATTTTGCCGACCGAGCCTGACCACCGCTTCAGGCGCCAGCCGAATGCCGATGGGAGCTCCATCAGCACGGTTGTCATTAAGCAATGGTTGAAACATCCGCGCAGCCGGAATGATCCGCTTCGAAACGCGTTCGGCGAGGCCGGCGATGGCGAGTTCCTGCCATGGGCCAAGCACAAACGTCGCTAAATTGGTCGGCGCTCAGCGATCCATCGCGTTCCAATCCGTCGGCGTGTCCGAAATAGTCAAACGGTGCGGATCGCTGCCGCGACCTTGATCTCGGTACCCTTGTATACGCCCGGCCTTGGCGCATCGACGGAAACCGGCCGAGGCTTACCTGAGGCTGAAATTCGACCAGCAAAATGGTGGCCCTGACGTTCTACAGCCAGTTTCAAGACGATGCCGGGTACGTCCGGGTCGATATTACGTGGGCATCGTTGTAGTCACTGCAAAAAATAGCCAACCCGCGACGCTTGCACGCCGCGGGTTATGTCGCCATCCGATCGCTATTTCGCTCCCGTGTGGTGGGGCTCACGCGGACCACCACTGTAATGATGGCTGCCGCTGGGCGCGGATTTTCCGGTGGTTGCGCCAGTATCCTTCTTGCCCATGTGATGGGGGACCTCGGTTCTGGGACCGCCATTGTAGTGATGGCCATTGGTTTCGGCGTCGGCCTTCTTGGTTTGCGCCATTGCCGGTAGGGCGAAGAGGGAAAGAACAGTAGCGGCGATCATGAGGTTGCGGGTGATCATGTCTGTTTCTCCGGTTGAGGACAGAGCGAATACGAACAGATTGGCCAAGTCGCACATTGAGCCAGATCAACAGCAATGCCGCGATAATTCAGCAGTATGGAAAAAGTTTAGCAACTCCGGCTTAGCCGCAACCAAGTCTCGCAATGAACTCTGACCCCCCAAACGATAAACCTGTCTTCCACCATATCGCGTGTTACGCCTGCGCTATAGGTGCGACACCGTCGTCACGCGGTAGGTATGCATCTTGCCGCGCTCGTTGATCGAGACATACTCGCCGACGACAAAGCGTTCGTCGGCAAAATGATAAGCGGCTTCGTCGGGCAGATTGGCGTCATCGTCATAGTGGAACCCCCAGGCGCCGCCTGTGTGGTGGACAAGATGGCCAAGTTGGTCTGCTTCGTTGGGACGTTGCCGTGCGACCCGGCAGGCCTCGCGATGCGCCCGCCAAAGCTTCGGATCGATGCGTCCTTCGGTATCGACAGGTGCGACGAAGATATATGCCACTTCGTCGTCGCCATCGGGGTGACCGGGCTCTCGGGCCAGCACGATGCGCATTTGCCGGAACTGGCGCGGCAGGTAAGCATTCAGGATGGGCTTGCGGCTAGGCTTCGACATGTCGGTCATGCTCCTTGGATTGTCAGGTGAGGTTAATGCCTGAACTGGAATCAGGTTTGTTCGGCTGTAGCTGCCGCAGGCGCGGCGACCCGGATTCAACGCTGGTCTAGGTGAAAACGGCTTCCTCGTGGATCGGCTCATGGCCTTCACCGATGACCCGGATCGATAGCTGGGGTCTGATATCGGGTTCCAGACACCGCAGGTCAGCAGCCAGATATTTTGCATACACGACGGCTTCCGAAGCCAGCCTGAAGTCACGCCCGACCTGATCGCGGATCGGAAGTCTGTCGCTTATGTCGAAATAGAAACGCATGGGCCTCTCCTTTTCCGCCGAGCCCAATTGTATGCGAGCCCGGGGCACAGCAATTGATTTGCGTCAACACGCAGCGCTGGCCGCTTTCTGCCTTGAGGCAGGTCAACATGGTTGAGGTCCACGCGGCCTAGGAGAGGGCGTCATGTCATCGAGGGACATCATCTTGTCGACCGCACCTCTGTTAACGGCCACGGCAACGGGCGATGTCCTCGAGTTGCGTCCGGGCGGGTCCTGGATTGCGGCCAATGTGGCGACGCTTGAGCGTCTTTCAGACGCCGTTGCGCCGCAGCTCGAGCGCTCCGGTGCCGTCAAGCTTGACATGGCCGAGGTACGCGAACTCGACACGCTCGGGGCTTGGTTGCTGGAGAAAATGTCGCGGCGCGCGACGTCGGCGGGTCATCGCGCCGAAGTCGTGGGAGTTTCCGACAATTATGCCGGGTTGATCGAGGAGGTGCGTCAAGTCAACCGACGGGCGCCTGAGCCGGTTCCGTCGCCCAACCCGGTCGTGGCGAAGATCAACTACATCGGCCGGTCCACCATCGGCGCGGGTGAAGACGTGACTGCGTTTTTGCAAATGCTGGGATCGCTGTGCATCGCGATCCTCGGCGTGTTGCGCCGGCCGCGATCGCTGCGGTTGACGTCGTTGGTCTATCAGTTTTACCGGGTCTGCTGGCAGGCGATCCCGATCGTCGTGCTGATCACCTTCCTGATCGGCGCCATCATCGCGCAGCAGGGCATCTTCCATTTTCGCAAGTTCGGCGCAGATTCCTATGTCGTCGACATGGTCGGCATTCTGGTGCTGCGCGAACTCGGCGCCCTGATCGTCGCCATCATGGTCGCCGGACGCTCCGGCAGCGCCTACACCGCCGAGCTCGGCTCGATGAAAATGCGCGAGGAAATCGACGCGTTGTCGACCATGGGGTTCGACCCGATCGAGGTCCTGATGCTGCCGCGGATCATCGCGCTGGTCTGCGCGCTGCCGATCCTGACCTTCATCGGTTCGATGGCCGCACTTTATGGCGGCGGCCTCGTCGCCTGGTTCTATGGCGGCATGGGGCCCGCGATCTTCGTTGCGCGGCTGCATGAAGCCGTATCGGTCACCCATTTTGAAGTCGGCATCATCAAGGCGCCATTCATGGCGCTGGTGATCGGCATCGTCGCCTGCAGCGAAGGCCTGCGGGTGAAGGGTAGCGCCGAGTCGCTCGGCAAGCAGACCACTACTTCGGTGGTGAAGTCGATTTTTCTGGTGATCGTGCTCGACGGGCTGTTTGCGGTGTTTTTCGCATCGATCGGAATGTAGCGATGCAGGACGTGGGCGAACAATTTGCGATACGCGTACATGACCTCGTGGTCGGCTTCCGCCGTCATGTCGTGATCGATCATTTGAAGCTCGATGTGCGCCGGGGCGAGATCCTCGGCCTCGTCGGCGCCTCCGGCGGCGGCAAATCGGTGCTGATGCGCACCATCATCGGGCTCATTCCGCGGCAGGAAGGCGAGATCGAGGTGATGGGGGCGCCGATCGGCAACCACGACCGGGCGACCAGGAGCGCGGCCGGACGATGGGGCATTCTGTTTCAGCAGGGCGCGCTGTTTTCTTCGCTCACGGTGCGGCAGAACATTCAGTTTCCGCTGCGCGAAAATCTCGTACTGTCGGATGCTCTGATGGATGAAATCGCCACCGCCAAGCTCGAAATGGTCGGGCTCAAGCCGGAGGACGGCGACAAGTTTCCGTCCGAATTGTCGGGCGGTATGACCAAGCGGGTGGCGTTGGCGCGCGCGCTCGCGCTCGATCCTGCGATCGTGTTTCTCGACGAGCCGACCTCGGGCCTCGACCCGATTGCTGCGGGCGATTTCGACGCCCTAATCAAGACATTGCAGAAAACGCTGGGGCTGACGGTGTTCATGGTCACCCATGACCTCGCCAGCCTGAATACCGTTTGCGACCGCGTCGCCGCACTCGCTGACGGCAAGATCGTCGCCATCGGACCGATGCGCGAACTGCTTCAATCCGGGCATCCCTGGGTGCGGGCCTATTTTCACGGCAAGCGTTCCCAGATGCTGCAACCCAAAGCGAGCTAGAACATGGAAACCCGCGCTCCCTTCGTCGTTGTCGGCGCCTTCGTGCTGGCGGCCATCGCCGCCGTGTTCGGTTTCGTCTACTGGCTTCACAATACCAGCGGGCTTGGTCCGCGCGCGAGCTACCACGTTCAATTCGAAGGCTCGGTACCGGGCCTTCTGGTCGGCGCCGCGGTGCTGTTCAACGGCATCCGGGTCGGTGAAGTGACCGAACTCGGCCTTGCGCCCGACAATCCGCGTCGCGTCAACGCCACCATCTTGGTAGCATCGACGACGCCGGTGCGACCAGACACCAAGGTTGGGCTGGAGTTTCAGGGTCTGACCGGCGTTCCAGTTATTGCGCTGGAGGGCGGCACGCTGGTGGCGAATACGGGCGCGGTAGCGACGCTGGTTGCCGAACCCGGCGCGGGGCAGGGCATGACGCAGGCCGCCCGCGACGCGCTGCGGAAAGTGGATTCGGTGCTGACCGAGAATGCCGGAGTGCTAAAGGACACCATTGCCAATTTCAAGGTTTTCTCCGAGGGGCTGGCGCGCAACACCGGCAAGCTCGACGGCATTGTCTCTGGCCTCGAGCGCATGACCGGCGCCACCACGCCGCCTCCCAAGATCACCTATGATTTAAGCGCACTGCAAAACCCGGGACCGGTGGGCAAGGCCATCAATGTGCAATGGGCGATCCCGGAGCCAACGGCGGTCGCGATGCTGGAGACCCAGCGTTTC
The DNA here is from genome assembly GCA_013695565.1 of Bradyrhizobium sp. Classification (GTDB taxonomy): domain Bacteria; phylum Pseudomonadota; class Alphaproteobacteria; order Rhizobiales; family Xanthobacteraceae; genus Bradyrhizobium. The sequence continues at coordinate 1,250 of JACDAG010000055.1, read as the reverse complement.
CTGTTCTCGCCGGCGCAGGACTATCCAGGTTTTTCGGAAGCAATGTGGGCCGACGCGCTGCCGAAGCTGATCCAGGCACGGTTGATCGAGAGTTTTGAAAACTACGACATTGCCCACGCACCGCTCCGCGTGGCCGACATCGGCCAGACCGATTTCCAGGTTTTGATCGACGTCAGGCGGTTCCGAATTGCGGTGGATTCAAGACCAGCCGCTGAAATCGGATTGTCTGCGAGGATTGTGGACAAGAACGGCAAAGTCGTTGCCTCGCGCCTGTTTGATGAAAGCGAGTCGTTTGAAAAGGTCGCGCCGGCTGAGGCTGCGGCCGCATTCAGCAACGCCTTTGGCCGGATTGCAAAAGATATGATCGCATGGGCGGTGCCCGCGCTGTAACGAGCGTCTCCGGCGCTGGCGCCACAGGCCGCGCCAAGGCGCTTAACCTCGGCGTCCCGCTATCGTTGCTCGTCGCGCAGGCGAGGCGATCGAATAAGGCTCCGACGTCGCTTCCTGGCAGATATTGTTGCAAAAGTCTTTTTGGGGTGGCGAACGAAAATTCTTAGAGCTGCTGATGCGTCTTGCGCGCGGCGACGTGATGGAGCTTATCGTTTCATCCAAAATCGATCACGGACCTCTGTAGTGGCGTTGAAAAGCGACGCAGCGGCAGAGAAGTCCAAAGAGCAACTTTCGCGAGATTTTCCAGGTCGCTCGATTTTCGACTTTTGCAACAATATCTGCACTTAGCGGAGATACCTGTTCGGACGTCGATGTCCGCTTGGGCAGGCAACGCAAACTTTCGGAACTACCTGGCATAGCTTCTGCCGTGCGTAAGAATGCCGACGCCTCAATCGAGTGCAATCGAGCCATCGCCTGGAGTGGGAGTGCCAGCGCAACTTGATCTGGCGCAACGCGCCGCCCGCCGAAATCGCCGATGGTGATCCTCGCTGCGCCGAGTGCCGAAACAAACATGCGCAGTAGGAAAGGACCCCATGAATGTTTTCGTTTTCTGCGGGGGCGTGTTCGCTCTCTCGTTTGCGGCCATTTGGGCATTTTGGATCGCTGAACGACTGCGAAGTGGTGGTGGGCGCAAGTGGGCGACCACGCCAAAAGGTCCGGACACAAATCGTCGCTAGTTAGTGTCTGTCCATAAACGGAGATGTTTTGACGAGCACGGCAATTGACGCAGTGTTTGCAGGGGTTTGTGGAGCGTTTTTTGTCGGCGGCGACGATGGGTTGAGCGGTTTTTGAGGCGACCG
>JACDAG010000032.1 GCA_013695565.1 Bradyrhizobium sp. | reverse complement strand
GTCCAGCGTCACGACCTCCGCGCCCATGTCGGCCAGCATCATGCAGGCGAACGGCCCCGGGCCGATGCCGGCGAATTCGACGATGCGAAAACCTGCAAGCGGGCCGGAGGCGCGGGTGGCGGATTGGGCGGTGGGTTTGTCGAGCACGTCTTGTTCTCCCAGAGCGGTATTTTTAATTAGCCGATTAGCTAAATTGTCTCGCCTTAGGGAAGGCGTGGCAAGCATTCTTTGTCGAGAATCTGACCAAATGCAGAGCGGCGCGCATGCCCATAGCGTTTTTGAGCGAAAGCCTGCCCCGGAACTTGATCCGGGGTGGGTACCGGTCCGCGAAAACGCGTCAAAACAAAGAGCAGAGCCCGGTTCTGATTTAATCAGAACCGGGCTCGCACGCGCCGCTCGCATGGGAACTTGTGTTTGGACGCTATTACCCGGCGGCGGTCACCGCGCGTTGCGCCATCACCTTGACCAGGTTGGCGCGATAGGCGGCGGAGCCGTGGATATCGGCCAGCATGCCGCTATCGGAGATCTTGACGCTGTCGAGCGCGCCGGCCGACCAGTTCGCCTTCAATGCCGTCTCGATCGCCGGTACCCGCATGACGCCATTTTGCGAGGCGCCCGTTGCCGCGACCCTGACATCGCCCGCCTTGGTCTTGGTCACGAACACGCCGGTCAGCGCGAAGCGTGAGGCGGGATGGCGCATTTTGGCGTAGCCGGCCTTGGCCGGCACCGGGAATGACACCTGCGTAATGATCTCGCCGTCTTCGAGCGCCGTCGTGAACAGGCCCTTGAAGAAATCATCCGCCGAAATCGAACGCTTGTTGGTCTTCACGGTGGCGCCGAGCGAAACCAGCGCGGCGGGAAAATCCGCCGCCGGGTCGTTGTTGGCGATCGAGCCGCCGATCGTGCCGCGGTGGCGCACCGCGGGATCGCCGAGCACGGAAGTGAGGTAGGCGATCGCGGGGATCGACTTCTTCACATCGGCGCTTTGCATGATGGCGAAATAGGTCGTCGCCGCCTTGATGACAAGCGTATCGCCTGACGCTTCGATCCCGATCAGTTCCTTGATCTTGCCGAGATCGATCACATCGGATGGCGAGGCCAGCCGCTGCTTCATGACAGGGATCAGCGTGTGGCCGCCGGCGAGATATTTCGATTCCGAGCCTTTGCCGAACAGCGCCACGGCTTCGTCGACCGAGGAGGGACGATGATAAATTGTCTCGTACATGGTTCTCTCCCTCAACCGTGAATGGCGTGCCAGACGCGATCGGGCGTCGCCGGCATTTCGAGTTTTTCGCTCCCGATCGCATCCGTGATGGCGTTGATGATAGCGGGCGTCGAACCGATCGCACCGGCTTCGCCGCAGCCCTTGACGCCGAGCGGATTGCCCGGACACAGCGTCGTGGTGTGGTTCAGCTTGAACGACGGCAGGTCGTCGGCGCGCGGCATGGCGTAATCCATGAACGACGCCGTCAGCAGTTGACCCGAACTGTCGTACACCGCGCCTTCCAGCAGTGCCTGCCCGATACCCTGGGCGAGGCCGCCATGGACCTGGCCTTCGACGATCATCGGGTTGATCAGCTGGCCGAAATCGTCCGCCGCGACGAAGTCGATAATGGTGGTCTTGCCGGTGCCCGGATCGACCTCGACTTCACAGATATAGGCGCCGGCCGGGAAGGTGAAGTTGGTCGGGTCGTAGAACGCGCCTTCCTTGAGGCCCGGCTCCATGCCGTCGGGCAAATTGTGCGCGGTATAGGCGGCGAGTGCCACCATCGGCAGTGCAATCGACTTGTCGGTGCCGGTGACTTTGAATTCGCCGTTTTCGATGACGATGTCGTCTTCAGAAGCCTCCAGCTGATGCGCGGCGATCTTCTTGGCCTTGGCTTCGACCTTCTCCATCGCCTTGAAGATAGCGGACATGCCGACAGCCGCGGAGCGCGAGCCGTAAGTGCCCATGCCGAACTGCACCTTATCGGTGTCGCCATGGACGATCTGCACCTGGCTGATCGGAATGCCGAGCCTTCCTGCGACCAATTGCGCGAACGTGGTCTCGTGGCCCTGGCCGTGGCTGTGCGATCCCGTGAGGATCTCGATGGTGCCGACCGGGTTGACGCGGACCTCGGCGGATTCCCACAGTCCGACGCCGGCCCCCAGGCTGCCGACAGCTTTCGAGGGCGCGATGCCGCAGGCCTCGATGTAACAGGAGATGCCGATGCCGCGGAGCTTGCCTTCCGACTTGGCTTTCGCCTTACGGCCCGGGAAGCCGGTGTAGTCGATCGCCTTCATCGCGGCGTCCAGCGAGGCGCCGAAATCGCCGATATCGTAGGCCATGATAACAGGCGTCTGATGGGGGAACTGGGTAATGAAGTTCTTGCGGCGCAATTCCGCCGGATCGACCTTCAACTGCCGCGCCGCCGTCTCTAGCAGCCGTTCCACCACAAAGCTCGCTTCGGGCCGGCCCGCGCCGCGATAGGCGTCGACCGGGGTGGTGTTGGTATAAACGCTGATCACTTCGGCGAAGATGTTGGGGATGTTGTACTGGCCCGACAACAGCGTCGCGTAAAGATAGGTCGGCACCGAGGAAGAAAACAGCGACATGTAGGCGCCGAGATTGGCATGGGTCTTTACGCGCAAGCCGGTGATCTTGTTGTTGGCGTCGAGTGCCAGTTCGGCGTTGGTCAAATGATCGCGGCCATGGGCATCGGTCAGGAAGGCCTCGGAGCGATCGCCGGTCCACTTCACCGGGCGCCCCACCTTCTTGGAGGCCCACAGCGCCACCATCTCCTCGGGGTAGATGAAGATTTTTGAGCCGAAACCGCCGCCGACATCGGGCGCCACCACGCGGAGCTTGTGTTCCGGCGCGATGTTGTAGAACGCCGACAGCACCAGACGGGCGACATGCGGATTTTGCGACGTCGTGTACAGCGTGAAATGCTCTTCAGCCTCGTTGTACTCGCCGATGGCCGCGCGCGGTTCCATCGCGTTCGGCACCAGCCGGTTGTTGTGATGTCGAGCGACACCACGTTGGCCGCCGCCTTGAAGGCCGCTTCGGTCGCAGCTTCCTCGCCGATGGTCCAGTCGTAGATAATGTTGCCCGGGGCTTCGGGGTGAAGCTGCGGCGCGCCCGCCTTGATCGCCGCGCGGATATCGGCGGCGGCCGGCAGTTCCTCGTAATTGACGACGACGGCTTCGGCCGCGTCCTTGGCCTGGTTCTTGGTTTCGGCGATCACGACCGCGACGGCCTGACCGACAAAGCGCACCGTCTCCGGCGCCATCGCCGGCCATGCGCCCATTTTCATGCCGGTGCCATCCTTCGAGGTGATGGCCCAGCCGCAAATGAGGTTGCCGACCTTGTCGTCGACGATCTGCTGTCCGGTAAGGACGCCGACCACGCCGGGCATGCTCATCGCCGCTGACGTGTCGACGCTCTTGACCTTGGCATGCGCGTGCGGGCTGCGGATGAAATGCGCGTGGGTCAGACCCACGATCTTGATGTCGTCGACGTAACGGCCCTTACCGGTAATGAAACGGCGGTCTTCCTTGCGCACAACGCTTGCGCCAATGCCTTCAACGCCCATGTCCTGTCCTCCCAATCGGAGTTATTGTTTCCGCCGTTTCCATCGAAACGAAGCGGCCTGTGAATGCGGGTTCGCTGGTCTGCAGCGCTATTCAGCCGCCTGCGCGACCTTCATGCGGCCGGCCGCATCGAGCACCGATTTGACGATGTTGTGGTAGCCGGTGCAGCGGCAGATGTTGCCTTCGAGCTCCTGCCGGACGGTTTCCTCGTCGAGCTTGCCGCCAGATCCCAAAGAATTATGGCGCTGCACGATATCGATCGCCGACATGATCATGCCCGGGGTGCAATAGCCGCACTGCAGGCCGTGATTGTCGCGGAACGCCAGTTGCATCGGGTGCAGTTCGTCGCCCTTCGAGATGCCCTCGATGGTGGTGACGTTGGACCCGGCCGCCTGGCCCACCATCACGGTGCAGGATTTTACCGCCTGGCCGTCGATATGGACGACGCAGGCGCCGCATTGGCTGGTATCGCAGCCGACATGGGTCCCGGTCAGGTTCAGGTTTTCGCGAAGCAGATGGACGAGGAGGGTTCGGTCCTCGACGTCGGCTGACACAGCCTTGCCGTTCACCGTCAATTTGATGGTAGACACGCGTGATACCTCCCGATGTTTTATAATTATTCCAATTAGAAACAGCAGGGAGGAAACTTGCAACTGGGATTTTGGTCGCGCTGGTCATTGTGATGACATCCGGCGCGCCGACAATGAGCTCATTCGTGCTTTGGTCGTTCCGAAGGGGCAGGGGCAGGTCGCCGACCGGCGGAAGGGATGCGGCAGGGGCGCCAGCAAGTACCGAGCCCGATCACCGCCCCGACCACCGTCGCCCCGACTTTGGTTGAAGACCGGGGGCGAAATGCACGCTTCCAGCGCTGCAACCCCGGAAATGGGCCCCAAATTTACGCACCCTTATCCATTCTGCCGTAGTTTTACTCAGGGATGAGGGGGCCAAAGGCCTCCCTGCTCGAGTTTTCAGAATGAAGACGGGGGGTCGAGGTGGGATTGCTGAAGCGTACCGGGTCGTTCTCGATCAAATTCCCGACCTTTCGATTCCGCGCCAAGATCATGCTTGGCTTTGCCGTGACGCTGGCGATCTCGGCGGCCAGCATGGGCATTGCCTACATGGGATTTGAGCACGTTTCCGGTGGCGTCGACGCCTACCGGCGCAGCGTGCGGGAGGCCGATCTGGCGCGCGACATCGACCGCGAACTGATCTCCTATAGTTCGCTCGCCCGCTATTTCGTGGTCACGGCCAAGGAAGACGATGGCAAGGCGGCGCTGGCGACCGAAGGCGGCCTGAGGGAAGCCATTATTGCCTCGATGAAGGGCACCACCGATCCGGGCCGGCTTGAACAACTCGCCAAGCTGGAGCGGGAGTTCCGTGCCTTTACCAAGATTTTTGCCGAGATCGTCAAGGTCAAGGACGAGAGCGCGCGAATCACCCAGAACCAGCTCACGCGTGCCGGCACCTCGCTTCGCTACAAACTCGACGACCTGCCGAGCAATGCCGACGAAGCCGAACTCCAGGTCATCACGCTCGGCTCCAAGAAAGTCATCGAGCAGTTCCAGGCGGTCACGGCGCTCGTCACCACATTCGTGGTCAACGCCGACAAGTCGCTGGCGGCAAGTGCGCTTGCGCGCCTGAATTTCGTCGCGAATTCGCTGAAGGCCATCTCCTCGACCAATCCGAAGATCACGGACGGGATCAAGGAAGTCGCTGGAATGCTGGAAGAATACAAGGAATCGCTGGCCAAGCTGATTCACAACGCCAAGGAAATCGACGATCTGACGCTCGACATGACGGATTCTGTCGCCGCGATCAGCAAGGGCGCTGCCGTCATGAAGTCCAGCCTGCTGGCCGATCAGAAGCGGCTCGAATCCGAATCGGATGCGACCATCGGCGAGACCGAACGGTTGATCCTGATCCTCGCCGCCGGCGGCTTCCTGCTCGGTTGCGTCTGGGCGTTCTTCCTCGGCAAGGGCATCTCGCGGCCGATTGCGAAAATGTGCAACGCGATGCGTGAACTCGCCGCCGGCAATTTCGATGTCGTGCTGCCCGGTCTCGGGCGCAAGGACGAACTCGGCGAGATGGCCGGCGCGGTCGAGGAGTTCAAGGTCCAGGCCGTCGCCAAGGCCGAACGTGACGCCGCCACGCAAGAGGCGCAGAACAAGGCCAGCAGCGCCGCGCGCCGCGCCGAACTCATCCGCTTCGCCGATGAATTCGAGACCGCGGTGGGCGCTATCGTCTCCAACGTCTCAGCCTCGGCGGTGCAACTCGAAGCCTCGGCGGGAACGCTGACGCGGACGGCCGAAACCACCCAGAGCCTGTCGAGCCAGGTTGCCGGCGCTTCGGAAGAAGCCTCCAGCAACATGCAATCGGTGGCGTCCGCGACCGAGGAGCTTTCGGCCTCGGTCGACGAGATCGGTCGCCGCGTCAAGGAATCCAGCCAGATCGCGGAAGCCGCCGTGCGGCAGGCCGAACAGACCGACGGCCGCATCGGCAAATTGTCGCGCGCCGCCCAGGAGATCGGCGACGTGGTCAAGCTGATCACGGCGATTGCCGAACAGACCAATCTTCTGGCGCTGAACGCGACCATCGAAGCGGCCCGCGCGGGCGATGCCGGCCGCGGCTTTGCGGTGGTCGCTTCCGAGGTCAAATCGCTCGCCAGCCAGACCGCGAAGGCGACCGACGAAATCTCCAATCAGATCTCGGGCATGCAAGGCGCGACCCGGGAATCGGTCGCCGCCATCAAGGAGATCGGCGGCACCATCGGCAAGATCTCGGACATCGCCACGACGATTGCCGATGCGGTCGAGCAGCAGAGCACGGCGACGCAGGAGATCGCGCGCAGCGTCCAGACCGTCGCGCAAGGCACCGAGGAAGCCACCGCCAGTATCATGCAGGTCAATCGCGGTGCGACCGAGACCGGCACCGCTTCGGAAGAGGTGCTGCATTCGGCGCGCACGCTGTCGAGCGAAAGCACCCGTCTGCGCGAAGAGCTCGATCGCTTCATGGCGAACATCCGGGCGGCGTAGTCATTCCGGGGCGCGCCACTTGGCGCGAGCCCGGAATCCACTCTCCGGGGAGAGCTCGCTATAAGCCGTAAAGCCATTGCGCAGGGAAGGCCGGGTGTTCTCCGCTGAACCTGTATGCTCGTGTGCTTTTTTGCTGTGTGCATCTTGCACGCGAGACCGCGGGTGCAG
>JACDAG010000016.1 GCA_013695565.1 Bradyrhizobium sp. | reverse complement strand
GTGGTGGGCCGCCAAGGGCCAATGGGACGAAGCGCACAAGATCGTCCAGGACGAAAACACGGCCAGCGCCGCCTGGGTGCATGCCTATCTGCACCGCGTCGAAGGCGATCTCGGCAATGCCGGCTACTGGTACCGGCAGGCAGGCCAGCCGGTGGCAAAGGATTCTCTGGAAGCCGAATGGGAGCGGATCGTGTCCGCGCTGTTGCGTTAACCCTGTTTGGGTGCGCACCGCCAGGCCACGCCGACGCCATGTTTGGGCGCGATAGACTGTCGTGGCAGGGTCGGTATCCCTGCGGTGGGGAAGATTGAGTGCGAGCATCAAACTTCCGGGCGTGGTCGCTGGCCGGCTTGGCGCGTGCGGGTCGGTATATAATCTGCCGGGCAACATCCCGCTCGGTGCCGCGCTTGCCGATAATGATGTCGGGCGAGAAGTTCCGGGCTACGAAGACGACGTGCTGTTGGCGCTGTCCTTTTCCGGTGGCGGCACGCGAGCGACGGCGTTTTCGTTCGGGGTTCTGACCGAACTCGACCGCTCCCGCGTCGGATCCAATCAGGCGAAATCCCTGCTCGATCGTGTCGACTTCGTCTCCGGTGTCTCCGGTGGTTCGATCACCGCGGCTTATTTCGGCATCAAGAAACGCGCAGCGCTGGATGATTTCCGCGAGCGTTTCCTGCTGCGCAATGCTGAAGAAGGGCTCCGCACCCAGGTCTCGCTCGGCAATATCGGCCGCGCGCTCGGCGGCGGCGTCAATGACAGTCAGTTCACCGACTGGCTCGACCGCAATCTGTTCGATGGCGCGCGGTTCGGGATATTGCGCGAGGACCGTCGGCCGCGGGTCTGGATCAACGCGTCCGACATCTACAACCGCACCCCCTTCGTATTCGGAAAGACCACCTTCGACGCATTGTGCAGCGACATCAGGTCCTACCGCATCGCCGAGGCGGTGGCGGCTTCGGCGGCGGTGCCGCTGGCATTCGCGCCGATCGTCCTGGAGACCTATCCAGGGGGCTGCGCAGCGCAGTTGCCGGCGTGGCTGGAACGCGCGCGCCGCGACCCGGACGGCCAGCCATTGCTGAAATCGTTTGCCGAGGCCAACGCCCGCTATCGCGACGGATCGATGCGCTATGTCAAACTGCTCGATGGCGGCCTGGTCGACAATTTCGGACTGTCTGGTTTCAGCATCGCGCTGCTGGCGGCGCAGCGGCCGTTCGAACCCATGACCGAGCGGCAGGCCGTGAAGGTCCGGCGGATCATGTTCCTCGTCGTCGATGCCGGTCGCGGGATCTCCGGCGACTTTGCGCAGCGGCTCGAAGGGCCGGGCGGCGTCGAACTGGTCTCGGCGGCCGCGGACACCGCCATCGATGCCAGCGTGCGATCGAGCTACGCGGCATTCTCGGCGCTGGCCAACGATTGGGTCGGCAAGGTCAAGCGCTGGCGTTGCGGCCTGTCGGCCGCGGAGCGCACGCGGCTCGGCGCCGGTGCGAACTGGCGCTGCGGCGACGTCAGCTTTGCGACCGACCGGGTAAGTTTCGATCAACTCGGCCTGGCTCGTGCCGGTATTTTGAATGCGATACCGACGCGGTTCGCGCTGCCGGCGGATCAGGTCGATATCCTGATCGAAAGCGGGGCCGATGCGCTGCGCCAGAGCAAGTCCTATCAGGCCTTTCGCCGCGGCCTTTGATGGCCGTACTGGCTAACTCCTCGGGCTCCCGTGAATTTGCTTGTCGCAACAGCGTTTCGGGGGTTTTCCGGCGCTCCGGGCCGGGATAAAAGCCGCTCATGAACGCAACAGCCAAACCTGAAAAACTCATCAAGGGCGCAACCGGCGACTGGGAAGTCGTGATCGGGCTGGAAGTCCATGCCCAGGTCACCTCGAACTCGAAGCTGTTCTCGGGTGCCTCGACCGAATTCGGTGGCGAGCCGAACACCCATGTCTCGCTGGTCGATGCCGCGATGCCGGGCATGCTGCCCGTCATCAACGAGGAATGCGTCCGGCAGGCGGTGCGGACCGGGCTTGGCTTGAACGCCCAGATCAATTTGCGCTCGGTGTTCGACCGAAAGAACTATTTCTATCCGGATTCGCCGCAGGGCTATCAGATCAGCCAGTACAAGTCGCCGATCGTGGGCGAGGGCGAGGTCGTCCTCGAACTCGACGGCGGCAATACGGTCACCATCGGGATCGAGCGGCTGCATCTGGAGCAGGACGCCGGCAAATTGCTGCACGACCAGAGCCCAACCATGTCCTATGTCGACCTCAACCGGTGCGGCGTGGCGCTGATGGAGATCGTCTCCAAGCCCGACATCCGCGATGCCGAGCAGGCCAAGGCCTATGTGACCAAGCTGCGTTCGATCCTGCGCTATCTCGGCACCTGCGATGGCGACATGGAGAAGGGCTCGTTGCGCGCCGACGTCAACGTCTCCGTGCGCCGGCCGGGCGAGCCGCTCGGCACCCGCTGCGAGATCAAGAACATGAACTCGATCAGCTTCATCGGCGATGCCATCGAATACGAGGCGCGGCGCCAGGTCGAAATCATCGAAGATGGCGGCACCATCGACCAGGAGACTCGCCTGTACGACCCCGGCAAGGGCGAGACCCGCTCGATGCGCTCCAAGGAAGAGGCGCATGACTACCGCTATTTCCCCGATCCCGATCTGCTGCCGCTGGAGTTTACGCAAGCCTATGTCGATGAGCTAAAGGCAGAACTGCCGGAATTGCCGGACCGGAAAAAGGCGCGTTTCATCGCCGACTTCGGTCTCTCGCCCTACGACGCCAGCGTTCTGGTGGCCGAACATGAGAGCGCGGACTTCTACGAGGCCGTGCTGGCGCAACTCGCGGACAAGGCCCGCGACGGCAAGCTCGCCGCCAACTGGGTCATCAACGAGCTGTTCGGACGGCTCAACAGGGAAAGCCGGGACATATCGGCATCGCCGGTGTCGGCCGCGCAGCTTGCCGCCATCGCCGGTCTGATCGGCGAGGGCACCATCTCCGGCAAGATCGCCAAAGACCTGTTCGAGATCGTCTGGACCGAGGGCGGCGACCGCGC
>JACDAG010000015.1 GCA_013695565.1 Bradyrhizobium sp. | reverse complement strand
GTGCCGAGGAACAGCGCAAAACCATCAGGGTATTGATGCACCGGCCCGATGGTCTGGGCGACGAGGTCGGTGGGATCGCGGCTGATTTTGCTGATCGACGAATGACCTTCGAGAGCAAAATTGTCCTGCCCCTTTACGGTCAGTCCGACATCCATCTTCCTGACGTCGTCGAGCGAAAAGCTGCTGTCGAACAGCCGCAGCAGCGGGCCGACGGCGCAGGAGGCGTTATTGTCCTTGGCCTTGCATAACAACAAGGCCGAACGCCCCTCGAAATCTCGCAGATTGACATCATTGCCGAGCATCGCGCCGACGATGGCGCCTTGGCTCGACACCACGAGCACGACTTCCGGCTCCGGATTGTTCCAGGTCGATTTCGGATGCAGGCCGGCATCCATGCCCGTGCCGACCGAGGACATCGTCGGCGCCTTGGTGAACACTTCGGCGTCGGGACCGATGCCGACTTCCAGATACTGGCTCCAGGCGTTCTGATCGATCAATACCGCCTTCAGCTTCATCGCCTCCGGCGAGCCGGGCTTGAGCTTTGAAAAATCGTCGCCGACCAGCCGCACCACCACTTTACGGATCGCGTCCGCCGAGGCCGGATTGCCGCGCGCCCGCTCCTCGATCACGCGCTCCAGCATCGAGATCGCAAAGGTGACGCCGGCGGCTTTCAGAACCTGCAGATCGAGCGGCGCCAGCAGCCAGGGCTTTGTCCGGTCGCGGCGATCGGGCGGCGTGTTGGCAACAATGCTGTCGAGATCGCCAATGCGCGTGCCCGCGGCGCCGCGCAGCGCGTCGGCCGGATTGGCTTCCTCGCACAGCGCGCTGACGGTAGAGAACCCTGCGCTGACATCGAAGACGCCATCAAGGCGAACCGCGACCACGGCCGGGCCGGCCAGGTCAGGCATCCAGACCCGCCCCACCAGCGTGCCGCTGGCGCCGTCTTGCGGCAGGACTTCTTTTGCGGTCAGCGTGATCATTTCCTTGTCTCCCTTGCGGCTGAATTTTTATCACTCTACATGGCGGCCGGCCAGCGCACTAACGCGCCGATCGCAGCGCCGTCAATGTCGTCAGCATTTTGGCCCGGTGGGCCGAGTCCTGATACGCATAACGGCGAGACCAAACGCCGCGCGAGCAGATCGGCGGCAGCCCACGCCACGAGACCCGAAACCGGAACGATGACGAACGCGGCAAAGCTCGCGGCGCCGGGGGCCGCGCGATGCTGAGGAGGATGGCGGCGGCGATCGCAGCCATCGGAGGTTTTGGCGGGGCTGTTATATCGTTCATCATCCCTGCCTAGCACGACGGTGTGTCGTCGTCCCGGCGAACGCCGGGACCCATAACCCCGGTCATCTGTTGTTGGAAGAAAGTCGTCAACCAGTGTGCTCAACAATGACCGCCGCGGCGTATGGGTCCCGGCTCAAGGCCGGGACGACAGAGAATCTACCGCCACGGCTCCACGATGATCTTGGTGTGCCGTTCCGGATTGGCCAGATCCGCAAACGCCTGCGCCACGCCGTCGATGCCGACGCTTGCCGTCACCAGCGAGGCCGCATCGACCTCGCCTTCCGCGATCAGGCGCAGCGAATAGGCGAATTCATCGGGCGTGTAGCCCAGCACATATTGGACGTTCAATTCCTTCAGGATGCCGAGCATCGGCTCGGAACGGTCGGTTTCCATGCAGACGCCGACCACGACGATGCGGGCGTCGCGCGGCGCGCCCTCGAACACCTGCTGGATCAATCCGGGGATGCCGACGCATTCGAATATCAGCGCGGGCTTGAGCGCCGGCAGCAAGGCCTGCAGCGGCGGCCGCGCGGCCTTTTCCTCCGGCGACATCGCGGCGTGTTCGGCCCAGCTCGCATAAGGCTGGGTGCGCGCGGGGTCGACGACGATGTCGGCGCCGAGCTTTTCAGCCAGCGCCCGGCGCGCCGGCGAATAATCCGCCGCCACGATCGGGTGCAATCCCCTGATCTTGAGCGCGGCGATCACGGCAAGCCCAACCGGGCCGCAGCCGATCACCAGCGGCACTTCATTGCCGCTGATATTGGCTTTCGCAACCGCGTGCACGCCGACCGCGAGCGGCTCGGTCAGCGCCGCATGTTCGGCCGCCAGCCCGTTCGGGACTTCGAGCAACAGCGCTTCGCTCAGCCGCATGCGCTCGGCATAGGCGCCGACATTGTCGTTGGAATAGCCGATGCCCTGCGGGCCTTCCGCGGTGAGCAGCGCCGGCAGCGAACAGACCCTCGTGCCGGTCTTGAGCTTGCGCGTGGTGGCGGGACCATAATCGAGAATTTCGCAGCAGAATTCGTGGCCGAACACGACGTCGCGGGAAAGGTCCATCGGCTTGCGGCCCGGAAAATGTTTTGCCAGCTCGACCATGCGGTGGGCGTGCTTGCGCGCATGCAGGTCGGAACCGCAAATGCCGCAGGCGAGTGATTTGACCAGCACCATGCCGGGGCCCGGCTTCGGCTCGGGCATCTGATCGACGACGATCTCACCATTTCGGAAGATTGCAGCCCGCATCGGCGTTCCCTCCTGTTGTTCGTTATCTTTTCCTCTCCCACAGCTGGCTGCGGAAGGAAAGAACGAAAACAGGCGGCGACGCGAGCACGCTACCAGGTGTAGCGGACGACGCCCTTGCCGGCGTAGGACCTGTAGATATCGGAGAACTCGCCCTCGAAGGTCGCGGCGGCGGACCAGCCGTTCAGCCATTTCATTTCGGCGGAGGCCGTGGTCAGCGCGGTGTTCGGCGCCGGCGCCGCGCCGCTGACGAGGAAGGTGGCGCCCGGCAGCGACTGGAACAGCGCCGTGATGCTGCGGTCGGTGTTGAAATTATGCGCCCAGGCGGCGCGGCCGCGCAGCGTGAGAATCGCGTCCTGCATTGCAAAGGACCTGTCGGCGCGAACGCCAAGTTCGCTGCGCCCGGCCGTGACGTCCCTGGCGGCATAGTTCAGCGCGAAGGTGTTAGCGCCCGACAGCACCTGTTCGGCGTAAGCCGGCAATTGATAGGTGGTGAACTGACCGGCGACATAGGGCGTGATGCCCATCCAGGGTGTCACGAAGCGGTAACCGCCCTCGACGCGGCCGGACCAGGCGTTGGCGTTGAACTCGGCGCGCAGGCGATCGACACCGGCAATCGTGACGGTGCGGTCGGTGGTGACGTCCTGCCAGCCATAGGCGGCCGCAGCGATGACATAGGCAGCACCCGCCGTGTGGCGTACGAAAGCGCCGGCCTGGAACAGATCCGAGCGCCCCGAGCCGCCCGAGCCAATGACGCTGAAAT
>JACDAG010000004.1 GCA_013695565.1 Bradyrhizobium sp. | reverse complement strand
CGGCACGATCGGGCAGAGGCGGATCGGCTGCAACTGGCGCAGCCGCGCCAGCCATTTGGCCTCGTCGATCGGGGTTTTCGCTGACGTCGCCGCGCGTTCGGCCCATTGCAGCGTGTAGTAATCGGCGCTGCCTTTGACCGCGACAATGAGCGCGGTCTCGCTGTGCTTGTCGGCGCTGGACTCGACCCGGCCGCAACTTGCCACCGCGACATAGGCATCCTGGTCGCCGAATTTGGCCGGACCAAAGCTTTGTGCAGTGAAGCTGTCGGGGCAGGCGGACGTGAAGCCACCAACAATCGAGCCGGCAAAGGTTTCCGGCGAGGCCTTGGGATTGCCGGCGAGCCCCTTGGCGCCGGTCACCGTGATCATCTGGCTCCATTTTGTCGCGGTCTCGCCCTTCAAGACGGCCTCGCGGATGTAGCTCGGCCCATTGGTATTCTCCGACACCACAGCGAAACTGGACGGCATCGAGAAGGTCACGAGCTGTCCAAAGATCGGCGAGATCACCATGAACGCGGATGGCGCGGGAGCTTGTGCCGACGCTGGCGCGGCCAACAGCGCGCCGAGTGTCGCCATCCAGATCGTCGCTCGCGTCATTGCAAGTCTCCTTCCGCCGTGCGCGCCCGACCATAGGCCCGCGAGGTTGCGCCTGCCAGCGTGAGAGCCGTCACAGCGGAAGATGCGGCGTGTCGATATTTTTGCCGGACATCGGCCGTCCGGCTGAACCATCGCAAGGCAAGGAAGGTGCGCCATGAAACGCTTTTTGATTTTTGCCGCCGTCGCGCCGCCGCTCGGCTTCATCATTGCGTTCTGGGTGATGCTTCAGATCGCCAATTGGATGGCGGGCGCCCCGAGCACCTTCGATCTACGGCAGGTCATGATGCTGCCGACGATCTATCTGTTCGGCGTGATTCCGGCGTTGCTGGCCGCATGGTTCGACCATCTGCTGGCGACGCGCCAGATGTCGTACCGGATCGCGCTGACGGCTTTGTTCGCTTACGCCCTCAGCTATGTGCCGCTGCTCGGGGCGTTCCAGTTCGGATTCATGCACGAGCCGTCGGTGGTGCTGGTCGGTCTCATCGGCGCGGTGCCGGCCGCGGTCTGTTCGTGGCTGGCGACGGAGCGCAGACAGCCGGTTGGCGCTTGATCCCCGGGGATCCCAAGGTCAGGCCAGGATGCGAAGCTCAGGTTTGCTGAAGGTGCGGGCCTGATCCTTGGCCGGCTCCGATTGACGTGTCGCCACCAGTTGAAGGTGATTTCGCAGATCGGCGCTGCACTGCTTCATCTGATTGCGCAATTCGCGGCGCGTAAACGTGGTGAGGGAGGGATCGCCCAGCTGCTGCCAAGCAGTGCGCAGCCATTCCTGCAGGGCGCGGATATCAGTATCAAAGATTGCTGGCTGGTTCATACCGCCGAATCTCCAGATGTGATCTGCGACCAAATTAAGTCTGATTCGTTTACAGATGCCTACTCCGGTAAAAAACGGACGTGACTTCAAACCCCGGAACGCTCCCCCCACATGAAGGTTGTGTCCTCAAGCGTCCCTGGAGCTTCCAAGCCTTCCCTGGAGATCTAATGTCCGGCCATTCGGCGCTTGTTCGCTTTGCGGTGCTGCTCAGCCTGATCGTGCCAGGCAGCGCAGCCGCGCAGTTTGCGCCACCCGCCGGCTCGGCCGGTGCAGGCAATTCTGCGATCAATGGCATCCCCTACGGTCCAGCCAATCCCAGCGTGGTCGGTGACCCCAGCGGAATCGGAAACGCATCGCGGATGCCGCCGCTTGGCACCAACACCCCGGCGCCACCGGCCAGTTACGGTTCGGTCAATACATCGCCGTCGGGTTCGCGGGTCGCGCCGCGCTATGTGGGGTCATCACAACGGATCATCGTCCCGCGCCAGGCAAGGTCGAAAAGGGCGCCGGTCCGCCCGCGTGGCCGGATCGAGACCAGTAAGTTCACCGGGATTTGCCGGGGCTGCTAGCGGCTGCCTTCAGGCGATGGCGTGCGGTCCGCTGCTAGACGGCCTAATGCGGTTGGAGGTTGGTGGCTTTCCAGCCGGTCGCAAGCAGCAGGAACAGCGCGCGATAGGCGTGATAGCGGGCGGCCGGCCGGGTTCTCTCCCTTCCGGTCGCAACCGTTTTCCCGCTCTGATCCAGCACTTGCCAGCAGAAGTTTCGCCGGCGCTTGAAGACGATAAATTCCAGCATCGAAGCGCGAAACACCGGGGCCAGGGGGTTATTCCAGGGGGCGAACGGATTTTGCATTCAGACGGAGACCAACGGCAAAAACCCCCGCCGACCTCTGGGATCGACGGGGGCGGATGGGAAAGATGGTGCGAGGCTGAGGGTTGCCCAGGTGTCGCGCCAAGGACCCGTTTGGAAATCAGCCCTATGACGCAGGTTCGGGCAAGGCGATTTTGTGAGCAATCCTGCCCACGTTGCATGCAGCGCGCGTGCCTGCTCGCACAACCTCACCGGAATAGCCCGACCGGATTGCTATTCGGCGATGAATGACGTCGTCTTGGTGCCGGAATCGTAACGCAATCTGAGGACGTTGAACTTGCACAGATTGACGTTTTTCCAGAGCACCGATTCGTCGTAGTTCGCCCAATCGACTTTTCCAGACGCAACCCTCGTCGTCCTCATCGAATTCGACGTAAGCGGTGTCCTGGTTCTTAAGGGTCTTGTCGAGTTCGTTTTCCCATTCGTCGAGGCCGTCATCGGGCGCGTTGAAATCCAGAAACTTGATCGCATAGCTTTGAACTAGCGATTTATGCCGCGCTCAACTCCCATTGGCCGACGACGCGGAATCGCGAAGCGGCGTTCTCTTGACGAAAAACCGCGATCCGGTCGATCGCGAGCGTCTGAAGGCCGATTGATGCAAAGCGGTTGCGAAGCATTGCCAGGATCGGCTCGCGACGCTC
The DNA here is from genome assembly GCA_013695565.1 of Bradyrhizobium sp. Taxonomy (GTDB): domain Bacteria; phylum Pseudomonadota; class Alphaproteobacteria; order Rhizobiales; family Xanthobacteraceae; genus Bradyrhizobium. Next base: position 7,456 of record JACDAG010000004.1, on the reverse strand, counting down.
GCTGCCAAGCCTGCCCGTCAGCGTCATGTGGAAGCGAAACTCCTTCATCACATAGGGATATCCCCAGCGGTCCAGATGCTCGCGCTGTGTTGGCGTCAATCGGGATGGATTGCGGCGGGCGCGGTCCGCTTCCGTGAGCGGTGCGCGGAGAAAATCGAATTCGCTGACGCAATCGGCCGCGAGCTTCAGCAATTCCGGCGGCGGCTCTGCCGGGATCACTGCGATGAAGCCGCTGATCGAACCGACCACCGGCCTGAAGCGCGGGATGGTCCGGGGTGTTGCGGCGAACGCGGCACAGGCCGCGAGGAGGCCGGCTTCCGTCCTGCCCTGCGCAAGAGAGAACGGCGCCCTCAGCGTGGCATGAAAGCCGTATTTGCGCGGATCGCCGCTCAGCTCGCGCCAGTCCGGCGCAGCCGCTATGACGCCGTCCGGAAACAGCAGATCCTGGCCGGCGAAGGCGTCATAGCCGAGCAATTCCGCGCCGAAGCGATCGAGATCGCTGGCCGGCGCGGGAGCATAGTAGATCGCATAACGCGGATAATTCGACATCGGTGGCAGACTAAAGCGTTTTCGAGCGAAGTGGAGCCCGGTTCGCGTGAAGAAAACGCGTCAAGATAAGAGACTGCGGCCGCGTCAGGCGGCTGCAACCGCCTTGCGCGGCGTGGGGGATGAACTGCGCAGGCGGCTGGCGTCGGCCAGATGCACCAGACGGCCCGCTGCGATGACGGCGACGACGCGCGGCCGCAGCGGCAGCCTGTCATCGACGAGGATGATGTCGGCGCGCCGGCCGGGCGCGAGCGTGCCGCGGTCGGTAAGGCCCGCGGCGCGCGCGGGTGCGGCCGATATCAACTGCCATGCCTGCGCCAGCGGCAGCACGCCGTCAGCGGCGAGGCGGAACGCGGCGAGGAGTTGCGCGGGATAAAAATAGTCGGACGCCAGCACCGAACATAAGCCCTTGGCGATCATGTCGGATGCCTTGGTCCAGCCGGTGTGGCTGCCGCCGCGCACCACGTTGGGTGCGCCGAACACGATGAAGTCACCGGCGTCGGCTGCTTCACGTGCGGTTTCCTCGTTGACGGGAAACTCGGCAATGCCGACGCTTTGCGCACGAAATGCCTGGCGCATTTCCGGACTTTCGTCGTCATGCGACAACATTCGCACGCTGGCGTTACGCGCCGCATTCGCCAGCCGGGCGATCGACGCCGGAACGTCATCGGCGCGGGCAACGACACTTGCGAACAGCGCATCGAAATCATCGCCCGAGAGCCCGGTGCGCTCGACCATGCGGCTGCGCTTTTGCGGTTTGTCGAGACTGGCAATGGTTGCATCCATGTGGTCGTTGAACGCGAACAGATCGATGCGCCCACCCGACAGCCATTCGATGATTTCGGCTTCGGCGCCGAGATTGTAGGTCTCGTGGCCAGATGGAAGCGGGTGTCGGCCGAAAGCTGCGGCCGCATCGATTCGATCGCTTCGAGCAGGCGCCTTGCGTTGTCGCCAGAGCGCAGGCCGGGCTCCCACGACCAGGTCGTGGCGTGATAGACGGTCGTGATCCCGTTGCCGATCGCCTGCCGGTCGCTGTCGATCAACGCCACATCGATCGGGAAGTCGACGCCGGGACGCGGCATCATCTACCGTTCAAAAGCGTCGCCGTGAACATCGACAATGCCCGGCAGCACCAGCAGGCCGCCCGCGTCGATGCCCAGCGAAGCGCGGCCCTGGTCCGCGCCAACAGCGCTGATCTCGCGACCGGCGATCCGCAGCGAGTTTTCCTGGATTTCATGGCCGAGCAGAGCCCGGCCGCCTTCGATGAAAATGTCCGTCACGATGCCGCACCCCGATGCCTGATTTGCGCGCGGCCGGAGCCCGCGATTGCTTCGTATTTGGCGAGAAAGTCCTCGACCGCGAGTTTGCGGAAATCGGGCAGGGCGCTGCGCAGCGTCTCATGGTCCCAATTCCACCAGCCAAGCTCGGCGAGCCGGCCGGCGATGTCTTCCGAAAACCGCCGCTTGATCGGTCGCGCCGGATTGCCGGCCACAATCGTATAGGCCGGGACGTCCTTGGTCACGATGGCGCCGGCGGCGATCACGGCACCCGTGCCGACGTTGCGGCCTGGCAGGATGATCGCGCCATGCCTGATCCAGACGTCATGGCCGATATGGATGTGATGGCTGCGGCGCCATTCGAAGAACTCGGAATCGTCGCTCTCGCCGGGGAAATAGGCGCTCGCGCGGTAGGTAAAGTGCGCCTGCGTGGTGCGATGCATCGGATGGTTGCCCGGATTGATCCGGGTCATCGCCGCGATCGAGCAGAACTTTCCGATTCGGGTGTAGGTGATCTGGGCGTCGTTGACGACGTAGGAATAGTCGTCCATCGCCACTTCATGCAGGATGGTGCGCGGGCCGACTTCGCAAAAGGCGCCGAGCTTCGTGTCGTGCAGTTTCGCCGTGGGATCGATGGTCGAATCGACGGAGAGCATTTTGCCAGCCATGCGCACGTCCTTGTCGCGAAAAATTCTAGCCACAATGGCCCGTCATCGACGGGCTTCATGACGATGTCATGACGAGTTCATGACGGCAACCGAGGTGTGGACGATCGCCGCAGTGCAGTGCTGATGTCACACAACTGAAATATCCAATCGCTAGCGATGTTCCAAGAGTGGGATTCTGGAGCATTGCATGCTGGTGGTGGAAGGTTTGACGTGCCGTTTTGGCGCAAAAGCCGCGGTGGATAATGCGTCGTTCTCAATCGCGCCGGGCAGTTTTGTCGGCGTGATCGGCCGCTCCGGCGCCGGCAAGTCGACGCTGTTGCGGATGATCAATCGCCTCGCCGAGCCTTCCGAAGGCCGCATTCTGTTCGAGGGTGTCGACGTCACCGCGCTACGCGGCAAGGATCTGCGGCAGTGGCGCGCGCGTTCGGCAATGATCTTTCAGCAATTCAATCTGGTTGGCCGGCTCGACGTTCTGACCAACGTGCTGATGGGGCGGCTCGCCGAAATTCCGTCCTGGCGTTCGCTGACGCAAACCTGGCCCGAACAGGACAAGGCGCTGGCGATGTCGGCGCTGGAACAGTTCGATATGGCCTCGCTCGCGGCCCAGCGCGCCGACCAGCTTTCCGGCGGCCAGCAGCAGCGGGTCGCGATCGCGCGGGCGCTGGTGCAGGAGCCGGACGTCATCCTCGCGGATGAGCCAATCGCCTCGCTCGATCCGCGCAACACGCGGATCGTGATGGACGCGCTGCTGCGGATCAACAAGCATTTTGGGATCACCGTGATCTGCAATCTGCATTCGCTCGACCTGGCGCGCAGCTATTGCGACCGCCTGATCGGCATGTCCGCGGGCCGTATCGTGTTCGACGGTGCGCCGGCGACGCTCACCGATCTCATCGCGCGCGAGCTCTACGATCTCGAGGCCAACGACGTGATGGGCGCAGGGGCCGCGCCGGTGCCCGACGATGCCATCGTTCCGGAACTCGGCACTGCAGCCGCGGCCTGAGCTTTCTCCAGTAACACGGCGGCCGCTTGCAAACCTGCAATGGCCGAAGACGCGTAACCACAACAAGAGGGCACACCATGATCAACCGTCGCATCGTTCTGGCCGGCGCCGCCGCGCTGGCGTTCTCGGCTTCCGCTGCTTTCGCGCAGGACTGGAAGGGCAAGTATCCGGAACTGACCTTCGCGGTCGTGCCGGCGGAAAACGCTTCGGGCGTGACCGAGCGCTGGGCGCCGTTCATTGCGTACCTGTCCAAAGAACTCGGCGTGAAGGTCACGCTGCGCATTGCCAACGACTACGCCGCCGTCATCGAAGGCCAACGCGCCGGCAACATCCATATCGCCAGCTATGGCTCGGCGTCATTCGCGCGCGCACGGCTGACCGGCGTCAAGACCAATGCGTTTGCCAACGATATCAATGCCGATGGCTCTACGGGCTATTACTCGGTGTTCTTCGTCAAGGCGTCGAGCGCGTACAGGAACATCGACCAGTTGAAGGGCAAGAATCTCGGTCTGGTCGATCCGAATTCGACGTCGGGCAACAACGTGCCGCGCTTCGAACTCGACAAGCTCGGCATCTCCGATGCCGATACCTATTTCAGCAAGGTTGTGTTCACCGGCAGCCATGAAAACGCGATGCTGGCGCTGTCGCAAGGCACCGTGGACGTCGCGGCCAACCAGTGGACCACCGACGACGATTCGACGCTTGCACAGATGTTGACCAAGGGAATGCTGAAAAACGCCGACGGCACGCCCATGAAGAAGGATGATTTTCGGATCGTCCATAAGTCCGCGCCAATTCTCAATGGGCCCTATGCCTATAATTCGGAACTCCCGGAAGATTTGAAGGCCGCGATTACCAAGGCGTTCAGGGAATCCCCGACCAAGGACAAGGTTGCCTTCGATCGCCTGTCCGACGGCCAGAAGAAGGGTTTCAATCCCGCCACCACCAAGGATTGGGATGGCATGATCGACTTGATCAAGTTCGTGGATAACCTTCGCAAGAAGAAGGCGTCCTGATCAATCGGCGGAGACAAGCCAGGCCGGGTCCGAGCGATCCGGCCTTTTTTCGTTCAGAGCCTGACCACAGCAGCCCGCAATGACTTCAGCCGTATCCATTCTTCCAGCCCAGCAACTCGCGGTGCTCAACGACGCCTATCGTGCGGCGGTCGCGCGCAAGCGCCTGCGGATGACAATTGCGACGGCGGTGTTTTTTGCGGCGCTGGTTGTGGCCGCGATCGGGGCGGAAGTGAATCTGCGCACGCTGTTCACTTACTTCGGCAATTTTGTCAGCTATTTCGATCGCATTGTCACGCTGGAAGACGGCACGCGGGTCTGGACTAATTTCGCCGAGTGGTTCTGGGGCTGGCGCAAATGGCTCAAGATGCTCGCCGAGACCATCCTGATCAGCTATGTCGGCACCATGATCGGGGCGGTGCTGGCCTTTGCGCTGAATTTCCTTGCCGCGCAAAACACCTCGCCGGCGCCGTGGCTGCGGTTTGTGATCCGCCGCCTGCTGGAATTCGCCCGCACGGTGCCTGGCATCGTGTTCGCGCTGATCTTCGTGATTGCCTTCGGTCTGGGGCCGATGGCGGGCGTGCTCGCGATCGCGATCCATTCCACCGGCGCGCTTGGAAAACTGTTCTCCGAGATTGTCGAGAACGCCGACATGAAACCGGTCGAAGGCGTGCGCTCGACCGGCGCGAGCTGGCTCTCCTGCATGCGCTTTGCGGTGCTGCCGCAGGTGTCGGCGGGGTATGCCAGCTACGCCTTGCTGCGCTTTGAGATCAATGTGCGGGAAGCCTCGGTGATGGGATTCGTCGGGGCCGGCGGTATCGGGCAGGAGCTCGTGGTGGCGATCCGCAAGTTCTATTACTCCGACGTCAGTGCGATCCTGCTGACCATTATCTTGACCGTCTTCATCATCGATATCGGCACGGGATGGCTGCGCGGCCGGCTGTTCGGCAAGGAAGCCCGCGCATGAGCCAATTGCCGAAACCGGATTCGGAACGCTTGCGGGCGCAATATCCTGATGTGTTCGAACGGCCCGCATCCGCCCGGCTGGCGATGCCCGCGATGCTGATCGGCGCGTTCGCGATCTTCGTGTTCGGCTCGACTTTTCGCCGGCGCGGCTGATTTCGGGACTGAGCCAGCTCGGTTGGATCACCGTCATGATGATTCCGCCGGACCCGGGATCGTCGCTGCTGGTGTATCTGTCGGCGCTTGGCGAAACGCTTTCGATTGCGCTGCTGGGCACCACCATCGCGGCCGTCGTGGCGCTGCCGGTCAGCCTGCTGGCGGCGCGGAACATCATTCCCTCCGGCTTCATCCGCTTTCCGGTGCGGCGGTTTCTCGATTCCATCCGCGGCGTCGACACGCTGATCTGGGCGCTGGTGTGGATCAATGTCGTTGGCCTCGGACCCTTCGCCGGCGTGCTGGCGATTGCGGTGGCGGATTTTGGCGCATTCGGCAAACTGTTCTCGGAAGCCATCGAGGCCGCCGACTGCAAGCAGGTCGAGGGTATCCGGGCGTCCGGCGGCAACGCACTGCATGAGATACGGTTCGGCCTGATGCCGCAGGTGCTGCCTGTGATCGCGGGGCAGGTGCTGTATTTCATCGAGTCCAATACCCGCTCCGCCACCATCATCGGTATCGTCGGCGCCGGTGGCATCGGGTTGCAGCTTGCCGAGCAGATCCGCGTGCTGGAATGGCAGAAGGTGTCGTTCCTGATCCTGATGATCATGGTCGCGGTGGCGGCAATCGACTGGATATCGACCAAACTGCGCTTTGCGATTATTGGGCAGCGGGCGGTGGCCTAAGCGGTCAATCGCTTTCCACCAGAAACTCGACCCGCTCGGCGGCAAAGCGCGAGCGCTTGGTCACGAGCGGTTTGTTGTCGAGGTCGACGTCGGTGCTGTCGACCACGAGGACCGGGCGGCCCAGCGCCAGATCGAGCCGCGCGGCATCGCTGGCGTCGGCAATGGCGGCAGTGATCCGGGTGGAAGACCTGCGATAATCGCGGACGCCGTAGTGCGCAACCAGCTTGGTCATCGAGCGCACGCTGGCGAAGATGCGTCCCGCATCAGGGAAGCGCTCGGCGGAAAGCCATGTGGTGCTGACGCAGATTGGGGTGCGATCGGCCAGCCGCACCGACTCGATACGGATCAATGATGCACCGGTTTTCAGTCCGAGTTCCCGCGCCAGTTCGCGCGTGGCGAGCTCTTCCGAAGCATCGATCAGCAAGCCGCGCGGTTCATGGCCGCCGGCGCCGACGATTTCGGAGAAACGCGTGCGTGAGCGCAAGGGGTAGGCGAGGCGCTGGGTCTCGACATAGGTCCCGCTGCCGCGCTCGGCGCGAACCAGCCCGCGTTCGGCGAGCGTCGCCAGCGCCCGGCGCACGGTATGGCGGTTGACCCGATAGGTTTCGGCGATCTCCGTTTCGCCCGGCAGCTTTTCGCCCGCAGCGAAGCGGCCTTCCGCAATACCACGTTCGATGCCGTCGGCGACCTGCCGCCACAGCGCCACACCGGAGGCCGCATCCTGCATGCTCATGGTGTGAATATACCCGGGACGATCATTCGAAAAAACAACCCTGTTGTCACCAAACAGTCATGGCGTTTGGTTATGAAGTTGTCTATTAGCATAGACAACTTGATTCCGGCAAGGTCGATATGATTGCAACCGAGAACGACAAGCAGGCGCAGCGCAAGGCCGTCATGGCGGTGCTCGCCCATTCCGACCCGACCGATATATCGAGCCGTCTGGCGGCGATCGCGCTGCCTGATTACGAAAACCTGCGCGAGCCCGAGAACGGCCTCGTGATGGTGCGCGGTCGCATCGGCGGTGACGGCGCGGCCTTCAACCTCGGGGAAGCCACGGTATCGCGTGCGGCGGTGCGGCTTTCGACCGGTGAAATCGGCTTCGGCTACACGCTCGGCCGTGACGGTGAGAAGGCACACATGATCG
>JACDAG010000995.1 GCA_013695565.1 Bradyrhizobium sp. | reverse complement strand
CAGGTCGTGCTGGACTTCCTGCTTCAGCGCGACCGCGCTTTCGAGGGCGTCGGAGGCGCGGGCGCTCGGGCCATGGGAGGCGATCGCGGTGACGTTGCTGCCGCCGCGGGCGTCGGTGTCGCTGCTTGCGGTGCGCATGACGACGAGCTTGTCGGTGCGCGAGCGGGTCAGGCCCTTCGACACGTATTTGGTCGAATGCGCCGGGTCCTTGCCTTCCTCGACGCCCTTGCCGAGCGCGTCAAAGTTCGACTCGGTGGGATCGACATGGGCGAGGTCGAAGCGGCTCATGTAGCTGACCGCGAGTTCGCGGAACACGTAGTCGAGGATCGAGGTCGCATACTTGATGCTGTCGTTGCCTTGCACGGGCCCCGCCGGCTCGAAGCGGGTGAAGGTGAAGGCGTCGACATATTCTTCCAGCGGCACGCCATATTGCAGGCCGAGCGAGACCGCGATCGCGAAGTTGTTGATGAAGGAGCGTAGCGCAGCACCTTCCTTGTGCATGTCGATGAAGATCTCGCCGATCCGGCCGTCGTCATATTCGCCGGTTCGCAGATAGACCTTGTGGCCACCGACAACAGCCTTCTGGGTATACCCCTTGCGGCGATCCGGCATCTTCTCGCGCTCGCGCATCACGATGATGCGCTCGACCAGCTTCTCCACGATCTTCTCCGAGACCTGCGCGGTACGCGCCGCCATCGGCTTCTCGTAATAGGCCTCGGTCGCATCTTCCTCGTCGTCATCATCGCTGATGAGCTGCGAGTTCAGCGGCTGCGACAGCTTCGAGCCGTCGCGGTAGAGCGCGTTGGCCTTCAGCGCCAGTTTCCAGGACAGCAGATACGCGGACTTGCAATCCTCGACGGTGGCGTCGTTCGGCATGTTGATGGTTTTCGAGATCGCCCCCGAAATGAACGGCTGCGACGCTGCCATCATGCGGATGTGGCTCTCGACCGACAAATAGCGTTTTCCAATTTTGCCGCAGGGGTTGGCGCAGTCGAACACCGGATAGTGCTCGGCCTTCAGATGCGGTGCGCCTTCGACCGTCATTGCGCCGCAGATGTGCACGTTGGCGGCTTCGATTTCACGTTTTGTAAACCCGACGGCGGCGAGGAGATCAAAACCGGGGGCGGCAATGGCTTCCGGCGCTATCTTGAGCGTCTCGCGCAGGAAGTCTTCGCCAAAGGTCCACTTGTTGAAGGCGAACTTGATGTCGAAGGCGGTCGGCAGCGCCGCTTCCACTTTGGTAATGGCCTCGTCGGTGAAGCCTTTTGTCTTCAGGGTGGAGACGTTGATGCCGGGCGAGTTGGAGAGCGAGCCGTGACCGACGGCATAGGCCTCGATCTCGGCGATGTCGCTCTCGCGGTAGCCGAGCGTGCGCAATGCTACGGGAACGGCCTGGTTGATGATCTTCCAGTAGCCGCCGCCGGCGAGCTTCTTGAATTTCACCAGCGCGAAATCAGGCTCGATGCCTGTGGTGTCGCAATCCATCACGAGGCCGATGGTGCCGGTCGGCGCCACCACGGTGGTCTGCGCGTTGCGGAAACCGTTGAGTTCGCCGAGTTCGAGCGCCTTGTCCCAGGCGGCCTTGGCGTGCTCGATGATGTCGGTCTGCGGCACGCTGGCGTAATCCAGCGGCACGGGATTGACGGCGAGACCCTCGTAGCCACGGCTTTCACCATGGGCAGCGCGGCGGTGGTTGCGGATCACGCGCAGCATGTGGGCGGCGTTCTTCTTGTAGCCGGGGAAGGGGCCGAGCTCCTTGGCCATCTCGGCCGAGGTCGCATAGGACACGCCGGTCATGATCGCGGTCAGCGCGCCGCACAGCGCGCGGCCTTCCTTCGAGTCATACGGCAGGCCCATGGTCATCAACAGGCCGCCGATATTGGCAAAGCCGAGGCCCAGCGTGCGGAACTCGTAGGAGAGTTCGGCGATCGCCTTCGACGGGAACTGCGCCATCATCACGGAGATTTCCAGGACGACGGTCCAGAGCCGGCAGAGATGCTCATAGGCGTCGACGTCGAAGCGCTTGGTCGTGGTCGAGTAGAACGTGATCAGGTTCGCGGACGCCAGATTGCAGGCGGTGTCGTCCAGGAACATGTATTCCGAGCACGGATTCGACGCGCGGATGTCGCCGGACGCCTTGCAGGTGTGCCAGTCGTTCATGGTGGTGTTGAAGTGCAGGCCGGGATCGGCCGACGCCCAGGCGGCGTGACCGATTTTCTCCCAGAGGTCGCGGGCCTTGAGGGTCTTGGTGATCTTCTTGTTGGTGCGGCCGATCAGGTTCCAGTCGCCATCGGTCTCAACCGCGCGGAGGAAATCGTCCTTCAGCGAGACCGAGTTGTTGGAGTTCTGGCCGGACACCGTGAGGTAGGCTTCCGAATCCCAGTCGGTGTCGTAGGTCGGGAAGTCGATGTCCTTGTAGCCCTGCTTGGCAAACTGGATCACGCGCTTGATGACGTTGTCGGACACCAGCGAACGGCGCGCGAGCTTGATCTCGCGGCGGAGCGCCGGGTTCTTCTCGGGATCGAAGCAGTCGTCGCCCGAGCCTTCGCAATTGACGCAGGCTTTCAGCACGGCCTTGAGGTGCTTCTGGTTGATCTTGGAGCCGGTGACCAGCGCCGCAACCTTCTGCTCCTCCTTCACCTTCCAGTCGATATAGGTCTCGATGTCCGGATGGTCGGCATCGACCACGACCATCTTGGCAGCACGCCGCGTGGTGCCACCGGACTTGATCGCGCCCGCGGCGCGGTCGCCGATCTTGAGGAAGCTCATCAGGCCGCTTGAACGGCCGCCGCCCGACAGGCGCTCGCCTTCGCCGCGCAGCCGCGAGAAGTTGGAGCCGGTGCCGGAGCCGTATTTGAACAGGCGGGCTTCGCGGACCCAGAGGTCCATGATGCCGCCCTCGTTGACGAGGTCGTCACTGACGCCCTGGATGAAGCAGGCGTGCGGCTGCGGATGTTCGTAAGCCGACTTGGACTTGGTCAGTTTGCCGGTGAAGGGATCGACGTAATGGTGGCCCTGGCCGGGGCCATCGACGCCGTAGGCCCAATGCAAACCGGTGTTGAACCACTGCGGCGAATTCGGCGCGACCATCTGCTTGGCCAGCATGAAGCGCAGTTCGTCGAAGAACGCCTGGGCGTCTTCTTCCGACGAGAAGTAGCTGCCCTTCCAGCCCCAATAGGTCCAGCAGCCGGCGAGGCGGTCGAACACTTGCTTGGCCGAAAGCTCGCTGACGAAGCGCTCGTTCTCGGGCAGGGCGGCCAAAGCCTCGGTGTCGGGCACCGAGCGCCACAGCCACGAGGGGACAGTCTCTTCCTCGACCTTCTTCAGGCGCGCGGCGACGCCGGCCTTGCGGAAATACTTTTGCGCCAGGACGTCGGAGGCGACCTGCGACCAGAACTGCGGCACCTCGACGTTTTCCAGCCGGAACACGATCGAACCATCGGGATTGCGAATCTCCGATGTCGTCAATCTGAAATCAATCCCTGCGTAGGGTGACTGGCCTTGAGTCGTGTTGCGCCGTTCGATTCGCATTGGTCGTGCCCCGTCTTCTTCTGACCGGTCCGCCTGTTGCGGGTTCCGGAATGTTATCCTTGAGCGGACCTCCCGGACCTTGGCTGCGTCGGGACTATAAAATAGCCTTGGCACCCCTGATCGCTCGATCCGCAGCTCAACCGGTGAACCCGGTCTGTCTCTCTGGCCGCAAGATCGATGCTCGCATCGATCTTGTCGCTGGCAGTCGCTGGAGGGGTCCCAACCGGGCCTTCCAGGTCATGCAATTCAACGCCCCAACGCTTCACTTGCCGCGTCAACTCTGGGCCTATTCCGGCCCTTTTTTTCGCGCCCCGAACTGCCCCTTTTTGGAGGCAAAAAGTCCTCGCCCGCGGCCTCAACCGGCGGACGGAGTGGTCATTTCGGAACCCTTTTGGGATGACCGGCGGGGACCCAAAACACACTCGCGCCGAACAGGAAGAAAGCTAGGCCAAGTCCGTTGCACCCGTCAAGGACTAGTACGAGTTCCCTTATCAAATACTAAATATGGTGGATAGAGGGGGATAACAGGGGGTGTTCCCGCGCCTGTGATCGGCACAAGTATCAGTGAGTCCTCAGAGATTCCCAAGTAAAAAAATTGTTTGATGGGATTGATTTTTGACCTGCGCCCGCTGTTCACAGGGCAAGTATTTATTCGCGTCTTCCGGGTCTTCCGGGATTGCACTTTGGAGACTCACGTAAGGCTACGGATAACTCCGGGCTGGCATGCCGGCGGGCCCCGTGGTCGTGGCCGCCGATAAGAGCCAAAGTCGCCGCCGAAACCCCTCGCTGATTCCCTCGGCGATTCTCTATTCCGCTTCTTTTCGGTTCTTGCCGGTAGCCTCGTGACAGACCCTGCGCCATCAGCCGCGCGTGCGCGTATCGCACCCGCCGGGCTCATGTTCCTCGCCATCACGTCGGTGGGCTGGGGCTTCAATTGGCCCGTGACCAAATTCCTGCTCGGAGAACTGCCGCCGCTGACCTTGCGCGGCGTCACCGGCGTGATCGGGGCCTTGCTGCTGGCGACGCTGGCGCTGCTGCGGGGGCAGAACCTGCGGGTCGACCGGGCGCTGTGGCCGCGGCTGATGCTGGCGGCGCTGCTCAACGTCACCGGCTGGATGGTGCTGATGGGGCTGGCGCTACTGTGGCTGCCGGCCAGCGAGACCGCCCTGATCGCCTACACCATGCCGGTCTGGGCCTCGCTGTTAGCCTGGCCGGTGCTGGGCGAGCGGCCGACCTGGTTGCGCTCGGTCTCGCTGCTGATGGCGTTTGCGGGCCTGGCCGCGATCATGGGCGGCAACGGCGTGACCGCATCGGCGGCCAAGCTGCCGGGGATCATCATGGCGTTGTGCGGCTCGATCGGCTTTGCGCTCGGCACCGTGCTGGCCAAGAAGCTGCCGCTCGATATGGCGCCGATCCCGGCCGCCGCCTGGCAGATCGGGCTCGGTTGTTTTCCGGTGGCGATCGTCGGCCTCGCGATCGAGACCACGCATCTCGGCAATGTCAGCCAGATCGGCTGGTGGCTCCTGATCTATTCCACCTTGATCCAGTTCTGCATCGCCTATGTCAGCTGGTTTGCAGCACTGTCGCGGCTGCCGGCCTCGGTCGCCGCGATTGGCACCATGGCGGTGCCCGTGATCGGCGTGGTGGCCTCGGCCATCGCGCTGCACGAGCCTTTGGGGCCGATCCAGATCGTGGCGCTGCTGTTTACGCTGGCGGGTGTGGTATTGGCGACAAGGTCTTAGTGAAAGGTAATATTGCACCTTTACTTTGCATGGGGTTGTTTTCGATATTTTTTGTCTAGCTCAACCCAGCGCCTGCCGGATCATCTTGGCCAGCTGCGACTTGCGATACGGTTTGCCCAGCAGCAGCACGCCGGGGTCGAGCCGGCCCTGGTGCACGATCGCGTTGTCGGTATATCCCGAGGTATACAACACCTTTATACCGGGCCGCTGTTTGGCGACCTCGTCGGCGAGCTGCCGGCCGGCCATGCCGTTGGGCAGGATCACGTCGGTAAACAGCAGATCGAACGCCAGGCCGTTTTTCACCGCCTGCAGCGCCGACGGGCCGTCTGACGTATCGAGGGTCTGATAGCCGAGGCTCTGCAATTGCGTGGTGACGAAGGTGCGCACCAGCTCATCGTCTTCCACCACCAGGATGGTTTCGGTGCCGCCGGCCAGTGGCGCCGCTGCGGCGACCGCCGTCGTGGCCTGCCCGCGCGCCGGCGGCAGATAGAGCTTGATCGTGGTGCCGTGGCCTTCCTCGCTGTAGATCCGGACATGGCCGCCGGATTGTTTGACGAAGCCGTAGACCATGCTCATGCCGAGCCCGGAACCCTTGCCGACTTCCTTGGTGGTGAAGAACGGCTCGAATACCTTGTCCTGCACCTCCTTGGACATGCCGGTGCCGGTGTCGCTGACCGCCAGCATCACGTAGGGGCCGGGCATCACGTCGGGGTTGGCCTGCGCATAGGCCTCGTCGAGCACGACGTTGCGGGTCTCCAGCAACAGCTTGCCGCCGTCGGGCATGGCGTCGCGGGCGTTGATCGCCATGTTGAGCAGCGAGTTGGCGAGCTGCGAGGCGTCGATATGGGCGGCCGCGACTTCCTGCTCGAGGATCGAGTCGATCTCGATCTGCTCGCCGAGGGTAGGGCGCAGCAGCTTGGCGATGTCGAGCACCGTGCCGTTGATGTCGACATTGCGCGGATGCAGCGGCTGGCGGCGGGCGAAGGCCAGAAGATGCTGGATCAGTTCGCTGCAGCGTTCCGCCGCGACGTCGATCAGTTCGGCGGTCTTCTGCAGCGTCGGGTGATCGCTAAGGCCCGCGACCAGCGTTTCGGTGGTGCCGGTGATCACGGTCAGCATGTTGTTAAAATCATGCGCGACGCCGCCGGTGAGTTTGCCGATAGCGTCGAGCTTTTGCGATTGCTGCAGCTTGCGTTCGGTTTCGCGCCAGGCGGTGACGTCGTGGTAGACCAGCGCCGCGCCGCTGATGGCGCCCGATCCGTCGCGCAGCGGGCGGCCGGAGACCACGAGATGCTGCGCCGTGCTGCCGTCGGTCGGGCGCAGCACGATTTCCTGCTCGTCGAACGGCTCGCCGCGCAACACCTGCGCCGACGGCATTTCGCGGCCCGTCAGCCTGGTGACGCCGTCGGCACGGTAGCCGATGCTGAGTTTCTGGATGTCGCGGACCGACACACCGTCCTGGTGGCCAAGCAGTTTCCGCGCGGCGGCGTTGGAGAACAGCACGTTGCCGCGGGCGTCCAGCACGAGCACGCCTTCGGCCACGCTGTTGAAGGTGTTCTGGATGACCGCGGTGGAATGCCGGAGATCTTCATGGGCCTTGACCAGATGCTCGGTCCGCTCGGCGACCGCGGCCTCCAGCGCCTCGTTGGTGGCTTTGGTTGCCGTGAGAGATTCTTGCAACTCGCGGCTTGACCGGCGCGTCGACAGTGTGAGGACGGTCGCCAGTACCAGGATCAGTGCCACCCCGGCCAGATCAATCGCCAGCAGGAAAGTTCCATTGGTGTCGGACCGGGCGCGTCGCCGCGTCAGCCGACTTCGCTCCTCGGCGACGGTCTTGGCAAAATTGGTGGCGATCGTCTCCGTCGCGGTGCCGTCCTCGGCGTTGGCCAACAGCGCTTCTATTCCCGCCTGGTCGCCCGCGTTCTTGAGCTTGATCAACTCGCCGCCGGTCGCAATCTGGCGGGCCACCAGCGCCTTCGCCTGTTCGAGCAACTGGGTTTCGCCGGGGTTACCTTCCACCGTCCTGATCAGGTCGTCGAAGGCCGGCAGGATGGCGTTGCTGGATTCGTTGTATTCCTTGACGAAATCCGGGTTGCCAGTCAGCGCGAAGCCGCGCGCGGCACTTTCGGCGCGGCGAAGCAGCGGGCGGATATCCGAAATCCTCTTCAGCACCTCGAGCGCGTGGTCGACCGAAGCCGTGTCGGCGCGCGACTTGAGGTCGAGACCGATCGAGGCAGCGCCGATAACGAGGAGGATCGCGAGGCCAATTCCAAGGATGATACGCTGCGAGGGCATTGACGCTTTTATTTCATCTCTTTCATCATTTCGAGAGCCGCGCGGACTGTCCCTGTTTGGTGAGGCATTCGTTGACGCTGGTCAACAGTGCGT
>JACDAG010000993.1 GCA_013695565.1 Bradyrhizobium sp. | reverse complement strand
AGCCAGGTCACCGCCTTCATCGACAAACTGACCAAGGGCATGGCCGCACCGGGCGAACCGAACATCGCCGAAATTCTGCAGGAGGCCGAGGCCGTGCTGGCGGAAGGCGATGCGCCTGCCGCAGCGCAGATCTATGCCGAGGTGCTGTCGCTCGATTCCACCAATATCGCGGCCCTTGCAGGCCTCGCGAAATGCTACGTGACGTCGGGCGCGATCGAGCAGGCCAAGCAGACCATCGCGATGGTGCCGGAATCCAAGCGCAACGATGCTGTTGTCAAGGCCGTACAGGTCTCGATCGAACTTGCCGAACAGGCGCAATCGGTCGGCCCCGTTACCGAGCTGGAACAGAAAGTCGCCGCAAACCCGCTCGATCATCAGGCCCGATTCGATCTGGCGACCGCGCTCAACGCGCAGGGCAACCGTGCCGAGGCGACCAACCAGTTGCTGGAAATCGTCAAGCGCGATCGCAAATGGAACGAGGATGGCGCGCGCAAACAGCTCGTGCAGTTCTTCGAAGCCTGGGGCGGCGCCGATGAAGCGACCGTGGATGGACGCAAGCGGCTGTCGATCATTCTGTTTTCGTAAGTTACCCATGCAATAGGCCGGGACCGCAGATGCCGATCAATGCCGAATACCGCGGACCCGGCGAGCTTCCCGAAATCGTTCCGGTGTTCCCGCTGCCCGGCGCGCTGCTGCTGCCGCGCGGCCAGATGCCGCTCAATATTTTCGAGCCGCGCTATCTGGCGATGGTCGACGACGCCTTGCGCGACGGCCACCGGCTGATCGGCATGATCCAGCCGGACATTTCCCACAGCAAGGACGGGGCGCGGCCGGTGCTGTTCACGGTCGGCTGCGTCGGCCGCATCACCCAGCTCGCCGAATCCGGAGACGGCCGCTACATCCTCGAACTCACCGGCGTCGCGCGCTTTCGGGTGGTCGAGGAATTGACGGTGCTGACCGCCTACCGGCAGTGCAAGGTGGATTATTTCCCGTTCCTCGACGACTTCACGGCACGCAAGGGTGAGGACGCGGTCGACCGCGAAGCGCTGCTGGAAGTGCTGACCGATTTTCTCGACGCCAATAATCTGAAGGTCGATTGGGAAGGCATCGAGAGCGCACCGAACGAGGCGCTGGTCAACGCGCTGGCGATGATGTCGCCCTATGGCCCCGCCGAAAAGCAGGCGATGCTGGAAGCGCCCGATTTGAAGACGCGCGCGGAAATCCTGATCGCGGTGACCGAAATGGACCTCGCCAAGAAGCGCACCAGCGGCGAGACGGGATTGCAGTAACAAACTGCTGTCATTCCGGGATGCGCGAAGCGCAGACCACCGATGCGCCATTGCGCATCGGGGAATCTTGAGATTCCGGGTTCGCTCGTTTCACTCGCGCCCCGGAATGACTGATTGATTTAATGCCCAATTTCGGAGGAACGGCTACGCCGCGTTGGCGGATGCCTTGACTCGCGCGCGCAGCATTTTCGCGACTTCGGAGTTCGAGATCGGCGGGCTGAAGTAATAGCCCTGCGATTCGACGCAGGCTTCCCCGCAGAGGATGTCCCATTGTTCCCGGGTTTCGACGCCTTCGGCCGTCGTGGTCTTGCCGAGGCTCACGGCAAATCGAACCACCGCACGCGCGATGACACGGGATTCCTCCCTCGGGCTGGTCAGCTCGCTGATAAAGCTACGGTCGATCTTGATCTTGTCGAAGGAGAATTTTTGCAAAAAGCTAAGGGATGAGTAGCCGGTGCCGAAATCGTCCAGCGCAATTCGCACGCCCATTTCGTGCAGCTGAACGAGGGCCGCGAATACGGCTTCGCTATCGTGCATGATGGCGGTCTCGGTGACCTCGAGCTCGAGCCTTTGTGGCGCAACGCCCGAACCCGTCAGGGCGCCGACAATGGACCGAACCAGGTCTTTGCTTCTGAATTGGGCGGGTGACAGATTGATCGCGATCATGAGATGAGCCGGCCATTTTGCGGCTTCCGCGCACGCTGTGCGCAGCACCCACTCGCCGATCGGCACGATCAGGCCGGTTTCCTCCGCCAGCGGGATGAATTCGCCGGGCATGACCAGGCCACGCTCTGGATGATGCCAACGCAGCAACGCCTCAAAGCCGCTGATCTTGCCGCTCTTGAAATTGACGATCGGCTGGTAACGGAGTTCGAACTCACTGTTGGCCAGCGCGCTGCGCATATCCCGTTCCAGGTTGCGGCGGGCATGCATGAGTTCGTCGAGCTCCGGCTCGAAGAAACGGAAGGAGCCACGCCCGCCGTTCTTGGCGGAGTACAGTGCAAGATCCGCTTTCTTCAGAATTTCATCTGAATCGGTTCCGTCGCGCGGCGCAACGGCAATGCCGATGCTCGTTCCCACGATGACCCTGTTGTCGCCGAGATCGAAGGGTTCGCAAAGCGCCGTCCTGATTCGTTCGGCCACCGCCACGGCCTCCACGACCGGATTTTCGACATACTCGATGACGGCGAACTCGTCGCCGCCCAGACGGGCGACCAGCGCCGTTTCCCTGACGCACCCCAGCAACCGCGCGGCGACGGCTTGCAGCAGCGCGTCTCCCGTCGGATGCCCGAGCGTGTCGTTGACTTCCTTGAAGCGGTCGAGATCGAGCATCAGCACCGCGAGATTGGCGCCTCCCAGGCGCGTAATGGCAAGGGCGAGCTCCAGCCGCTTCCGCAGCAATACGCGATTTGGCAGGTCGGTGAGCGCGTCATGCTGGGCCATATGCGTGATCTTGGCCTCGGACCGCCGCTGCTCGGTGACGTCGAGATGCGTCGCGACCCAGCCGCCGCCGGGCATGGGCTGCCGGGTCACACAGACGAAGCGGCCATCGGCAAGCTCATCGATCCGGCTCGCCGTTGCGTTGTTCGGCAGCGCCGCCAGGGTCGACAGCACCTGCTGTGCGGCACGGTCGCTGGTCTCACCGCTGAGAATGCCGCTGGTGATGCGATGCTTGATGATTTCGTGGTGCGGCGTTCCCGGCTGCAACAGTTCCGGCGGCAGGCGATACATTTTGGCATAACGATCGTTGCATATCACGAGCCGCTTCTGCGCATCGAACATGCAGAGCCCCTCGCCCATGTGATTGATCGCCGAATCCAGCCGGAGTTTCTGCTCCTGCAATTCCCTCTGCGAGCCCTCGACCTGCTGCTGTGCGAGCGAGAGCTGGCCGATGATTTCCTCGAACTTGAGGGTCCGGCTGGCGAGGCGGCGATCCGCCAGCACGCCGACGAAACTCATCCCGAGCACCGACAAGGCCACGCCGGCAATCGCTGCGGCGAGAAACTCGGGAGAAAGCGACAGCGCGCCCGGTCCCCGCATCGGGTCGGGAACAATTCCGACCGCGCCCATGGCGGTGAAATGATGGGAGACGATTGCGAACGTCAGCAGCAGCGCAGCAACAAACGTGCCCCAGAGGTCTTTATAGCGGACCGCGAATGCGAGCGCGGCAAAGCCGAACACCATCCCGAGCACGATGGAGACGAACACGAGATCGAGCGACCAGGTGACCCGGCCCGGGACTTCGAGGGCCCACATGCCGATATAATGCATGCTGGCAATACCCGCGCCGATGATCCCTCCGCCAATGGCTGTGCGCCATCCACCGGGGGCATTCGCGGAAAATCCGAAACCGCAGGAAGTCAGGATCATCGCCGCGGCAAGCGACAGCGCCGTCAAGGCGACGCCGTATCCGGTTGAGACGCCGGGCGCATAGGCGAGCATGGCAATGAAATGCGTCGCCCAGATTCCGTATCCGATCGCAGCGCCCGCAATGGCGATCCAGATCAGCCGTGTTCGCGCGCTCGATGCGATCGCGCGATGGAAAATATGGACGGCAACTAGGCTCGCGATGAAGCAAACGAGGCCGGCGAGCAGGACCAGGCGCCAATCGTGCTCGACCGTGAGGCAGGTAAGAACGCGGAACATCTCATTCGGCCATGGTTGTTGTTCAACCATGCTTACGCGAGCAGGTTCGAGACCCCCTAATTTTCTTGCGGCTTCCGGGAGCGTAGTTATCCGGTCGTAAATGGCGATCGTACAATGCTTCGGGTCACGGCCGGGAACTCGCCGAAGCTCGATTTCCTGGCCGAAAATTGCATTGATGGATTGCTCCGGTTTCGCCTGTGCTTTTCGATAGTTTGGTTACCGGCATACCGGGCACCGGTTCCCACTTCGCTTCGAGAACCCCGCACAGAGAGCGGGGCCCTCGCCGGAGCATGACGGAGCAAGAGGACGCTTAATACCCCGCAACCGCCAGGGCGACGACGGCGGTCAGCGCCTTCCATCCAAACCCGCGACCGCGCGACCACCACGCATTGGCGGCGGCGGCGAAGGCGTAGATCGCGATCACGGTGATGACGATCCAGTGCCGCGCGCTCTCCGATCCGAACGACGGCGCCGCGATCAGCAACACCGCGCCGCCGATCCACGCCACCGTGCCGGCCTGCCACACCAGCCGGATCAGGGTGCGCAGGCTTTCGGGCTGGATCGTCGCTTTCGCGAATACCTTGGTTTCGCCGAGCACGCCGTGAATCAGGGATGCGGCTATGCCGGCGACGCCGGCGCATTGCAGGATGATATCGCGCATCGAAAAACCTCCAGACAGTTGTGTATGGTTATGGCTTGCGGGCTGGCGACTGTCAATACAGTAGTGTATGGAGGGATGTCGCAGGATGGAAACATGGGCGATCAACTCTCGACGAAAGACTGGCTCGACGAGGGCCTCAAGACGCTGGCCAAAAGCGGCTTCACGGCGCTGAAGGCGGAACCGCTGGCGAAGGCGATGGGGGTGTCGCGCGGCAGTTTCTATTGGCATTTCGCCGATATCGGCGCCTATCACGCTGCGATCCTCAAGCGATGGCGCGAGATCGCGGCCGAACAGATCATCGCCGGCGTCGAAGCCGCCTCGGGGGGTGAAAATCCGCTGGAGGTGCTGCTGCGCCGGGTCTTCGGCGAAAGGCTGACCATCGAGAACGCAGTCCGCACCTGGGCCAGCGTCGATCCGGCCGCGCGCGCTGCGGTGCAGGCGATCGACCGCCGCAGGCTAAGCTATGTCGAAGGCCTTTTGACGCAGTCCGGATTGCCGGCCGAAGTCGCCCGCGCCCGCGCGCAAATTCTCTATTGGGCGTTCCTCGGTTTTGCGCTGTCCGACCAGCCGCTGCCGAAAGCGCAGCAACAGGCCATGCTCGACGAGATGCTGCGGATGGCCGCCGCGCGATGACACATCCATGTTGGGTGTGCTAAGGGACCGGCAAGCCGGAGAAGATTTATGAACGCCTCGCCCGAACGCCTCGACAGCACCGTCGATCCGAAATTGCTGGAAATCCTGGTGTGCCCGATCACCAAGGGTCCCCTGGAATTCGACGGCACAAGGCAGGAGCTGATCTCGCGTTCCGCCAAACTTGCCTACCCGATCCGCGACGGCATCCCGATCATGCTGCCGGAAGAGGCAAGGAAGATCGATTGAGGAGACGGGCGAATAGGGAGTGGCGAATAGCGAATAAGGAAATTTCCATTCGCTACTCCCTATTCGCCATTCGCCCTATTACAGCGCCTCGCCCTTGAGCAGCCGCGGCACTTCGCCGGACAATCCTGCGGCCTGGCGGATGAACAGGCTCTTCAGCGGCGGAGCACGATCGACCAATCCCAATCCGATGTCGCGCACGGTGCGCAATAGCTGCGACTCATTGGAGAACAGGAAATTCAGCGAGTTGGTCGCAAGTCCCATCGCCATGGTGTCGAACCGCCGCCAGCGCTGATAGCGTTCGAGCACGTCGGCCTGGCCGAGATCCATACCAAGCCGCGCGGCGTCGACCACGACTTCGGCCAGCGCTGCGACATCCTTCAGCCCCATATTGAGCCCCTGCCCTGCGATCGGGTGAATTACATGGGCGGCGTCGCCGATCAGCGCCAGCCGCTCGGCGATAAAGGATCGCGCGACGAAATAGCCGAGCGGGAACGCGCGCGGTTTGTCGAGCGCCTTGACCTCGCCGAGATGCAGGCCAAAGCGCTGCTCGAGTTCTTCGTGAAATTCGTCTTCGCCGAGTGCCGTGATGCGCGCGGCCTCGGCGCGGTTCTCGGTCCACACCAGCGACGAGCGCTTTCCGGTCAGCGGCAGGATCGCGAACGGGCCCGCGGGCAGAAAATGTTCTTCGGCGCGGCCGTGATGGTCGCGCTCATGGCCGACGGTCACGACGATACCGGATTGATCATAGTCCCAGCCATGGGTCGCAATATCAGCGCGCTCGCGCAGCTTTGAGCGCGCGCCATCGGCGGCGACCAACAGACTTGCTTCAATAAGATTGCCGTCCGCCAGCGTGACATCGACGCCATCGGGTCGTGAATCGAACGAGGCAACCGCCGTGGCGCGCAAATCGATGCCTTCGGCCTCGGCGCGTGCCACCAGCGCATCGATCAGATAGCGGTTTTCAACCATATGCGCGAACGGCTCGCCGGGCTCGACATTGCCGGCGAAGGTGAGGAACACCGGACGGGTGGCGTCTTGCAGTTTGGAATCGGTGACGACCATGTCTGTTATCGGCTGCGCGGTAGGCGCGATCTGGCCCCAGACGCCGAGCGCCTCGAACAGCCGCCGGCAGGCAGCGACGATCGCGGTCGCACGCGGATCGCGGCTCGGCCGCATGGCCAGCGCCGGATCGGCGACAATGACAGGAATATCGCGGCCAAGGCCCTGACGCAGCGCCAGCGCCAGCGCCAGCCCCGCAAAGGCGCCGCCGCAGATGACAATGCTTCGCTGTGCCGACATGCAATCCTTACTCGCCCGGGTCATAGACTGTACTTGCTACATGACTATAGCTGGGTGAAACAGGGTCCTGAAACAAGGGCTCTATCCGTCATTCCGGGGCACGCGTCTTCGCGTGAACCTCAGATGTGCTATCGCACATCGGGGAATCTCGAGATTCCGGGTTCACGCTGCGCGTGCCCCGGAATGACACAAAAATTAACCCGAAAGCACCGCCATGTCCGCAAGCGTCACCGACCTGATTTCCATCCTCGATATCGAGCCGATCGAGGTGAATTTGTTTCGCGGCAACAGCCCGAAAACGGCCTGGCAGCGGGTGTTCGGCGGCCAGGTGATCGGACAGGCAATGGTGGCGGCCTGCCGCACCGTCGAAGGCCGGCTGCCGCATTCGCTGCATTGCTATTTCATCCTGCCCGGCGATCCGCATGTGCCCATCATCTACCAGGTCGAACGCCTGCGCGACGGCAAGAGCTATTCGACCCGCCGCGTCACCGCCATTCAACATGGCAACGCGATCTTCTCGATCATGGTCTCATTCCATGCCGAGGAGGAAGGCGCCTTCAATCACCAGGACAAGATGCCGGACGTGCCGTCGCCGGAAAAACTCTCCGCAGAGGAAGTTGCCAAGCAGCCGGTGTTCAAGGAGATGCCGGAATTCATCCGGCGCTATTACGAAATGGACCGGCCGATCGAATTGCGCCCGGTCGAGCTCGGCCGCTATTTCGGCGAAAAGATCGACGACGGCCGCATCAATGTCTGGATCCGTACCGCGGCAAAACTGCCCGACGATCCGGCGCTGCACATGTGTGCGCTGGCCTATGCGTCGGATTTCTCACTGCTCGATGCGGTGATGGCGCGCTATGGCCGCACGCTGTTCGACAGCAATGTGATGCCGGCCAGCCTCGATCACGCGATGTGGTTTCACCGCCCGTTCCGCGCCGACGAATGGCTGCTCTACGCGCAGGATTCGCCGAGCGCGCAAGGCGGCCGTGGCCTCGCCCGCGGCTCGATCTTCAAGCCCGACGGCACGCTGGTGGCGTCCGTCGTGCAGGAAGGTTCGATACGCCAGCGCCGGGCATAGTGTTTTCGAAGCCTTTAACGCTCACCCGTTCTCGTGCGCGCCGCGCTCGGCCAATACAGTCTGCGACGCCATCCACTGCCACATCCATCGATACACCCATGGAATCGGGATGATGAATATCGAAGCAATTGCGGCGACGATCGTGCGCCACAGCATCTCCAGGCCGGTGCCGAGGAACAGGACTTCGCGCCGCGTGCCCTGGATATTCCGGCAAACCCATCGCATCATGGCCGTATAGACCCACGCCCAGCCGATGATCGTGAAGATGGCAAGTACCGAAAGAATGGACCATCCGAAGAAGGCCAGGATCGAACCGGAGAAGCTGAACCCGAGCGGCTGCCCGTTGGAAGCGAGGTTCGCGATGAGCCATTTCACGAAAAGCCAGTAGAGGCCGAACTGAACGAGCGTCATCAGGTTGTTGAGCAATTCACTGCCGACGAAGCTGACGGCGACAACGAGCACTAGCGCCCCGAAATACCAGGGCAGCAGCGTCATCGCGTTGCCGGTGAAGCTGAGGTTTGGCCGTCCCGGCACCTGCACGCAGGGCACGATCCAGTTCAGATACCAGACCAGGACCCACGGCGCCGGGATCAACAGCAGAAGGCCGATCAACAGCACGATGCTGCGCCAGACAAACTCCAGGATGCCGAAATCGATCGACAGCGGTCCGCCGGCATAACCGCCGCCGCCCCCATAACCACCGCCAGCGCTCATCGGCGGCGGGCCACCGGGTTGCGGAACGGAGGGCGGGGCTGCACCCGCCGGCATCAGGCCGGGGATTTCGCCTGCGCGCTGCCAGCCGGACATGCCCTCGGACCAGACCAGCGTATCGGCCCGGACGGTTCCCCCGATGATGAGGTCACGCAGCTGGGCCTCCGGAAAGGGACCCTGTTGCTGGCCATTCGCTGCATAAAACCACGATCGGTTCGACATTTTTGATCCCTTTTTTGGTCCCGTGGGTCGTGGAAACGAGGGAAGCCGGCGGGGCGGCTGGCGAAAACCGTATTCTGTCGGAGGATCATATTCCCTGTACAGTGACTGCGGTCACCAGCTGCAAAATGTTTTCCCCTTAAACCTGCAACTTTTTTGTGCCATTTGCCCAGAAAGATGCCAGATTTGAATTGGCACCGAACCGCCCGGCGGCCAACCTGCCGACCTCTGCAAGACAATTCCAAGGGACATGAAGGCCTGACCATGAAACTCGTCGTCGCAATCATCAAACCGTTCAAGCTGGACGAGGTGCGCCAGGCACTGACCGCTATCGGCGTCCACGGCATGACCGTGACCGAGGTCAAGGGTTACGGCCGCCAGAAGGGCCACACCGAAATTTATCGCGGCGCCGAATATGTCGTGAACTTCCTGCCCAAGCTGCGCATCGAAATCGCTGTTGCCTCCGACATCGCCGACAAGGCGGTCGAGGTCATCACTACGCATGCGCGCACCGGACAGATCGGCGACGGCAAGATATTCGTGACGCCGATCGATCACGCGCTGCGCATCCGCACCGGCGAGACCGACAGCGACGCGCTCTAATATCTCATTAAGTTCAACGCGCGCTGGCAACGACGCCTGACGCGGCGAGCATGATCCGGAAAAGTGGGCACCGGTTTTCCGAAAAGATCATGCTCCAGAAATAAAGCGACAAAAGAAACGACAACGGAACGACAACAGGCCGGGGAAATTCCATGGGGGCACTATCGTCTCGTGCAGCGAAGCTCGCTGCGCTCAGCATTCTTGCGTTGAACTTCTTGCAAGCTTCGCCGGCCCTCGCCGAGGCGTCGACCGTCAACGCGGCAGACACCGCGTGGATGATCGTCGCCACAGCACTCGTGCTGATGATGACGATACCGGGCCTGGCGCTTTTCTATTCCGGCATGGTGCGCAAGAAGAACGTGCTGGCAACGATGGCGCAGAGCCTCTCCGCCGTTGCCATCATCTCGATCCTCTGGGTGATGTTCGGCTATTCGCTGGCGTTCGTCGGCGACGGCCCCTGGATCGGCACGCTGGATCGCTGGTTCCTCGCCGGCATGACGATGGACAGCGTCAACCCCGCCGCGAAGACCATCCCGGAAGCGCTTTTCATGCTTTACCAGATGACGTTTGCGATCATCACGGTGGCGCTGGTGGCGGGCGCGGTCGCGGACCGGATGCGGTTCTCGGCCTATCTTCTTTTCTCGATCGGCTGGTTCACGTTCGTCTATGTGCCGCTGGCGCATTGGGTGTGGGGCGGTGGTTTCCTCGCCACCATGGGCGTGCTGGATTTTGCCGGCGGTCTCGTCGTGCATCTGTCGGCCGGCATCGGCGGCCTGGTTGCCGCCAAGGTGATGGGACGGCGTCACGGCTATGGCAGCGAGAATCTTTCGCCGTTCGATCTGTCGCTCGCCGTCATCGGCACCGGATTATTGTGGGTCGGCTGGTTCGGCTTCAACGGCGGCTCGGCGCTGGCGGCGAATTCGCGCGCGGTGATGGCGATCACCGCAACGCATCTGGCCGCATGTGCCGGTGCGCTGACCTGGGGCGCGATCGAATGGGCGACCCGGCGCAAGCCTTCCGTGCTCGGCATGATCTCCGGCGCGGTCGCAGGGCTCGGCACGATCACGCCGGCCTCCGGTTTCGTGTCGCCATGGCACGGCATCGTCATCGGCATGGTGGCGGGTCTGGTTTGCTTCTGGGCCTGCACCTGGCTCAAGCACCGCTTCAATTATGACGATTCGCTCGACGTGTTCGGCGTCCACGGCGTCGGCGGCATGACCGGCACCCTGCTCGCCGGCGTCTTTGCCACCAGCGCGATCGGCGGCACCGCCGGCCTGCTCGAGGAAAACCCGCGACAGATGCTGCTCCAGCTCTACGGCATCGCCACCACCCTGGTCTGGTCCGGCGGGGTCACCTATGTGCTGCTCAAGCTGGTAAGCGCGTTCGTGCCGCTCCGGGTATCGATGCAGCAGGAGCTCGAAGGCCTCGATATTTCGCAGCATGGCGAGGCGCTTCAGTAGAACTACCCATCTAAATACCGCCTCCTGCCCTCGCACTGGGCAGGATTATGTCCGGAGTCTGACATGACCACGGGTTGATCAGGCCTGCCTATGTTTTAAGCGCAACGGAATAGCGCAGTTTGGTTCCCCTCCCCAAAAGGCCGAAAAGCCCCGGATTCATAAACCGTTAGGGAAATCCGCCGTTCTGGCACGGCATTTGATTCTAAGGGCCCAGGCTGTGCCCGCGAAGTGAACCTCTCCGCGTGGTGAACCTCAGTCGAGAACGCCCGGTCTGTCTGAACCGGGCCCAAGCGGGGATAGGACCGATGAAAATTGTTATGGCGATCATCAAGCCATTCAAACTCGAAGAAGTCCGGGACGCCCTGACCGCCATTGGCGTTCATGGTCTCACGGTGACGGAAGTCAAAGGCTATGGCCGGCAAAAGGGCCATACGGAAATCTATCGCGGCGCTGAATACGCGGTGAGCTTCCTGCCCAAGATCAAGATCGAGGTCGCTGTTGCCTCGGATCAGGTCGACAAGACCATCGACGCCATTACCTCGGCTGCGAAAACCGGACAGATCGGCGACGGCAAGATCTTCGTCATCAACCTCGACCATGCGGTTCGTATCCGCACGGGTGAGGCGGATGCCGCGGCCCTCTGATTTCGCGCCCAACCCAGACACTCAGGAGTACAACAAATGACGTTCAAACGTCCCTATAGCGCGGGATTGACGGCCCTCGCAGTCGGCATGTTCGCCGCGACCGCTGCTTACGCGGAGCCCACTGTCAACAAGGGCGACAACGCCTGGATGCTCACGTCGACGGTGCTGGTGCTGTTGATGACGATCCCCGGCCTTGCGCTGTTCTATGGTGGTCTGGTCCGCTCCAAGAACATGCTCTCGGTATTGATGCAGGTCTTCTACACCGTCTGCATCGTCACCCTGCTCTGGGCACTCTACGGCTACAGCCTGGCCTTCACCGGCGGTTCGGACTTCATCGGCGGCTTCTCCAAGGCCTTCCTGAAGATCGCGCCCGAAGGCAAGACGATCCTCGATGCCCAGGCGGCGACCTTCAC
>JACDAG010000690.1 GCA_013695565.1 Bradyrhizobium sp. | reverse complement strand
GACACCAAGATCAACATCTTCGGCCGTCTTGCAAAGACGATGGAAGCGGATGGCTTCCTGGTGCTGGGCGCAGCGGAAACGGTGGTCGGCTTGACGGACGTCTTCAAGCCATTTCCGGACAAGCGTGGGCTCTATCGGCCGAGCGCCGCGCGCGCGGCGACGGTCTCGCCCGCGACGGCGATGCCAAAAATCGCGGCGATGGCGGGTCGGTGAGGAATGGCAGACGACAACAAGGGAACCGAACGGGTTACGTTCAGTCGGGGTTATGACGTCTGCATCATGGCGATTGACGGAACCTGGCGCCGCGATTGTCAGCTTAACTCGATCTCCGACACCGACGCCACGTTGACGGTGGAAGGCTCCATTCAAGGTCTCAACCTCAAGGAGTTCTTTCTCCTGCTGTCGTCGACCGGGCTTGCCTATCGCCGTTGCGAGCTGGTTCGCGTCAATGGCACCGACATGGACATTCACTTCCTGCGCGGCAAGCACACCAAGAAGCGGTCGGGCGCCGCGGCGAAATCCGACGAGATGATGTCCTGACCGTCCGGCGCCGCACCCAGGCGGCGTTAGCGGTCAGGCCGAGAAGCTGCTATTCCAGAAAAGCCGGGCCACGTCCGGGACAGGCTCCCGGCAAAGCGCCAGCGGCGCTGGCCGCCGCGCGGAATAATCCCAAATTTCACATATTGGTATTGGGTGGGCTGCCGCGGCGCGGCGCCGCAAGGGTTCCGCTTACGCGCTGACGACCGAAAGCGCCGGCAGGCTCCAGGCATGATCCTGGGTGCCGTGGTCCGGCGTCTTGGAATCGAGCAGGTTTTGAAGGGCGATGGCAAGATTGGCATCGCAGGCGTTCAACGCTGCGGTTGTTCTGACGTAGGGGGGCGTCACGTCATCCAGCACGACGACGTTGGCCGAGATCTCCTGGCTGCCCAGCGCGGTTTCGCGGGCGATCTCCTGTTCGATCAGCCTCAGGCTCGCCTGGACATGCTCGATCAGGGATATGACGTCCTATACCACCGAGCGGTACGCTTCGTTTCGGTCGTCGGGTTCAATCGCGATGCCGCCGCCTTCGAGGTTGCCTTCGAGGTTGCCTTGGAGGTCGCCTTGGAGTTCGCTTTGGGGATTCTGCATAGCCGCACTCCTCAGGTTACTTTTTTAGGGGCGCGTTGCTACTTGTGCGTTAAGCCATCGTCCCGTACAAATACGGGTGCGTTTTGATGCGGTATTCTGTTGAGTACCGATATTGGAGTGCGCGTCACGTTTCACCATGCACGGAAGATGAAACATGGCTGAGAAAGCCCTCTCCCGCGGGGAGATTTTTGTAGTCGACGACGATCCCGCCGTTCGCGATACACTTTCCTTGGTGTTGTCGGCGGGTGGTTATCAGGTCATCTGTTTTGCCGATGGCGCCGCCCTGCTGGCCGTTGCGAGAACCAGGACGCCATCCTGCATCCTGCTCGACGTGCATATCCCCGGCAAATCGGGCCTCGACATCCTGAAGGAACTGCACGGCGAGGATTATCCGGCGCCGATCTTCATGATCTCCGGCCAGGGCGACATCTCGATGGCCGTCAACGCCATCAAGAGCGGCGCGCTCGATTTCATTGAAAAGCCGTTCCGCGGCAGCGAGATCGTAGCAAGGCTCGACGAAGCGATCGAGGCCTATGCGCGCCGGCAGGCGGAGAACAGCTCCGCGTCCCGGATCGCGACGATGCATTTCCCCGGACGCGAGCCGCTGACGCGGCGCGAGCGCGAGGTGCTCGAGCAATTCACCGCCGGCGCGTCCAACAAGGAAGCGGGCAGGCACCTCGGGATCAGCCCGCGCACCATCGAGGACCACCGCGCCAACATCATGAAGAAGCTCGGGGCACGCAATGCCGCCGACCTGGTCCGGATCGTGATGACGACGTCGCGTCAGGCCTGATCGGTACGGCGGCGGAGCTTGGGAGCTTGCGCTGACATGCGCGACAGGCGTACGACCGTCAGTCGCTGAGCGCCTTGCGGATCATGATGGCCATATCCGATTTGCGATAGGGCTTGGCCAGCAGCAGCACGCCCTCATCGAGCCGGCCGTGATGGATGATGGCGTTTTCCGTATAGCCTGACGTGAACAACACTTTCATCTCGGGGCGGAGCTTCAGGATCTCGTTGGCGAGCTGGCGGCCGTTGAGGCCGGGCATGATGACGTCGGTGAACAGCAGGTCGAACGGATGGCCGGCGTTGACGATCGCGAGCGCTTCGGTCGCATTCCCCGCGTTCCGCGTGACGTAGCCGAGCGAATGCAGTTGCGTCAGCACGTAATTGCGCACCAATGCGTCGTCTTCGACCACCAGGATGGTCTCGTTGCCGCCCTCGACCTGCAGCGTCTGGCCCGGCCCGACCGCAAGGAATGCGCCTGTGGCTGGCGGCAGGTACATCTTGATCGTCGTGCCGTGACCCTCTTCGCTGTAGATCATGATGTGGCCGGCGGATTGCTTGACGAAGCCGTAGACCATGCTGAGCCCGAGGCCGGTGCCCTTGCCGGGTCCCTTCGAGGTGAAGAACGGATTGAACACCTTGTCGAGGATGGCAGCCGGAATGCCGGTCCCGGTATCGCTGACCGCGATCATGGCGTAGCGGCCCGGCCGGACGTCATTGTGCATCCGGGCGTAGTTCTCGTCGAGCACGACCGAGCCGGTCTCGATGATCAGCTTGCCGCCACCGGGCATGGCATCGCGGGCGTTGAGCGCGAGGTTGAGGATGGCGGTGGCGAGTTGATTGGGGTCGACGATCGCCGGGCATGATTCGTCTTCGAACACCGATTCGATCTCGACATGCTCGCCGAGCGTCCGCTGCAGCAGTTTTGCAGTGTCGATGATCAGCAAATTGACGTCGGTTTCCTTGGGTTCGAGCGGCTGCTTGCGGGCGAATGCCAGCAAATGCTGGGTGAGGTCGGCGCCGCGCGAGGCGGCTTCGTCGATCATCCGCGTGATGGCGGCGAGTTGCGGTTCGTCCCGGACGGCGTCGGCGAGGATTTCGATCGTGCCGGTGATCACGGTGAGGATATTGTTGAAATCATGCGCGATGCCGCCGGTGAGCTGGCCGACGGCTTCCATCTTTTCGGCTTGCCGAATGCGGTCCTCGGTGGCGATCTTGTCGGTGAGGTCGCGGATGAAGCCGTTGAACACGAAACCGTTGCGGCGTTTCAGTTCGGTGACGCTCAGTTCGACCTTGATCTCCTTGCCGTCGCGCCGCATCGCGTCGATCTCGAAGCGGCGTCCCAGGATGTTGCCTTCGCCGGTGCGCAGGAACCGCTCCAGGCCGCCGGTGTGCGCGTCGCGATGGACGTACGGGATGATCAGTTCGCTGAGCTTGGCGCCGACCGCTTCATCGCGCGTCCAGCCGAAGATATTCTCGGCTTGCGAATTCCAGTCCGAGACCGTGCCCTGGTCGTCCATCTGGACGAAGGCATCGAGCGCCGTATTGATGATCCCGCGCGCCAGCTGGGCGCTTTCACGCAGGGTTTCCTGCGCCCGCCGGCTTTCGGTCATGTCGCGGCCGACAAAGAAGAACCGTTTCACCGGTTCGGACCAGACCCCGAGCCAGGACAGCCACACCTCGCGTCCACCCTTGTGGAAGCAGCGTGTGTCCGCAAGCGTCGGACGCTGTCCACGCCGCAGGGCGCGCATTTCCTGACGCGAATTATCCAAATGATCGGGATGGATGAAGTCTGCGCCACTGCGGCCGACCATCTCGCCGATCGAATAGCCCAGGATGACGGCACAGCTCGGGCTGATCTGGACGATGGATCCCCTCGAATCTATCACCATGATCAGGTCCTGCGACGTCTCGAAGATGCGGCGAAGTTCCTCGGTCTGTTGCCGCAGTGCCAGCCTTGTCTTGTTGCTGTCGGTGATGTCGCGGGCGACCTTGGATATGCCGATGGTCGCGCCCGAGGGCGCCTTGATCGGAGAAATGCTGAGCGAGACCTCGATCGGGTTGCCGTCCTTGCGCAGGCGCGTGGTTTCGTTGTGCTCGATGCTTTCGCCCCAGCCGATCCGGCGCAGGGTGTCTTGCACCTCGGGCAGCCGGCCGGCGGGCACCAGGATCGCGATGTTCCTGCCCGCTACATCAGCCGCGGCGTAGCCGTACAGCCGTTCCGCGGCGGAGTTCCAGCCGGTGATCGTGCCGTCGAGCGACGTCGTGATGATCGCGTCGTTGGACGATTCGACCGCCGCGCTGAAAAGCCGTTCGCGCTCGGCGTGGTGGTCGCGTGCGGCGATGGTGCGGAGATGCTCCTGGACCTCGCGTTCGAGGGCGACGGTTTTCGTATTGACCTGCCCGATCACATCCGCGAACGCGCGCGCCAGCACGCCGGTCTCGCCGCGCGCGTTGACCGGAATCGCGACCACGCCTTTACGGGCGGCACCCTGGACGGCTTCGGTCAGCCGAACGATCGGCCGGGTCAGCGACCTCGCGATGAGCAGCGCCAGCGCCGCGGCGCACAGCACCGCGATCAATCCGACGAGCAGGGACGTATTTCTGATGCTCGCGGCCGGCGCCATGATGACGGCGTTGGGGGTGGTTTCGATCACCCCCACCCATTCGGCGCCGGCCAGAATGGCCGGTGCAAGGGCTATCCCGCCGGATCGTGCCGCGTGGTCCGGCACGACGTCGGCGATGCCGCGTATGGCGCCGGCCTGCGATGCCAGATTCGGGAAGTCGGCCTTCCAGTCGTTCGGCCTGCCGAGTAGCGCTCCGAATTCGCGCGAGCGGTCGGGGTGAATGAGATAGTCGCCCTGCCGGTTGACGACGTATATCGCCTCGCCCGGTAACGCTGAGGACCGGACCCGGTCGAAGGCCCGTCGCATGTCGACATTGATCATGAAAATGCCGAACGGTTTGCCGTCGTCCGCGAACACCGGCGTTGCGACCCGCAGCGTCGGCCGATGCACCTCCTCGATCAGGCCGTTGAAGCGACCGAGATCGAGCGACGAGACGTAGAGCTGTGTGGGGCCGAGCTTTGTCGCTTCCCCGAAGTAGCCACGATCACTTCTCTTCTGAAGCTGCGCTTCGGGGACGATCCGAATCGTCCCGTTCGGTCCCATGCGGTCGACACGCACAACCTCACGCCCGTCATCATCGAAGCCGATGACCCGAAGCATCGCATAAGCGGGCTTGAATTCGAGCTCGGCCGCAAGGCGGGAGGCGATCCGGTCGCGCCACGTCTTTTCGGAAACGCCATCAACGGGATCGACGCCTCCCGCCTTGCGGGCACGGACCAATCCGCGCAGTGCCACCGCCGAACGAAAGCCTGCGACATCTCCGGTCGCGCTGGCCGCGTAGTATTCGAGATCGGTCGCGATCTGCCGTGAATGCGTCTCGATGCGGTCGCGGGCGCGCAGCAGTAGCGCCTGTTCCAGGTTGCGATAGCTCAGCCATCCGACCGCGGAAACCGCGGCGGTTACCAACGCAATCATCGCGATGGCAAGCCTGGTTGTGAGCGTCATTGCTTGTTTCGCTCGCCCTCCCGTCCGCCCCCAGTCAAATCCCCGGAGCGAATCCAGCAATGCTATTTCGCATTACGGGCAGGAGGCAACACCGCCGGAGGCATGGGATGACGCCGACGACCGGCGTTTGGCGGCTTCCAGGCAGTCGGTGACCGCCGCCAGCAGGGCTGCGGGTTTGAACGGCTTCTGCAGGCTGGACACGGCGCCGAGTTTGGTCGCCATGGTCAGGAAGTCCGGGGCAGAGGCGTCATCCGAGGAGATCGGCCTTCCCGAGATCACGATGATCGGGACCAGCGGACGCAATTGGTGAACCATCCGCATCGTCTCGAACCCGTCCATTCCCGGCATGAAGATGTCGAGAAACAGCAGGTC
>JACDAG010000971.1 GCA_013695565.1 Bradyrhizobium sp. | reverse complement strand
TCATAGACGAGATGTTGAAGGAGACCGACTTCAAAGCGACGGTCGCGGCGGCCGACTACGCGTTAGCGGCGTCGCCGGCCCGTTATGCGATCGACCGCGGCGACTGGGACGCCGCCTCGCAGCTATCTGTCAGGCCGAGCGGTTTGAACTTTGCGATGGCGGTCTCACACTTCGCCCGCTCGCTCGGCGCAGCGCGCTCGGGCAAGTTAGACACCGCCAAGGCCGACGTCCAAAAGCTTGCAGAATTGCGCGATAAGTTGCGCGAAGCCAAGGATAACTATTGGTCTGAGATCGTCGACATCCAGCGTCAGGTCGCCGTTGCCTGGGTGCTTCACTCAGAAGGCAAGTACGACGAGGCTCTCAAGGCTATGAGCGCTGCCG
This sequence comes from Bradyrhizobium sp., assembly GCA_013695565.1. GTDB lineage: Bacteria > Pseudomonadota > Alphaproteobacteria > Rhizobiales > Xanthobacteraceae > Bradyrhizobium. The sequence continues at coordinate 3,260 of JACDAG010000971.1, read as the reverse complement.
CGGACGCTGAGGACAAAACCGAGAAGCATGTGATCACGCCGGGCCCGCTGACGCCGGCGCGCGAGCTCTACGGCTTCATGCTGCTCGATCGGAGCTTGACCAAGGAGGCGCTCGCAGCCTTCGAGGCCAGCAAGGCCAAGGAGCCGAACCGGTTTCAGGGGTACGCAGGCGCCGCTAAGGCAGCCGACACGCTCGGTGACAAAGCCGCGGCGCGGCACAACTACCAGCAGCTCGTGACGCTGACCGCGAACGCCGACGCGGAGCGGCCAGAGGTTGCGGCAGCGAAGAAGTATCTCGCCAGCAATTAGCCCAACGGGAAGGCGAAAACGGTGGTGCAATGAGAAGGGTAGCCGGTATCGCCGTCGTAGCAGCCTCGTTGGGGAGCGTGGCGGCGGCGGCGGCGTGGTTCGGTCTGCCACAGCACGCCGCCGCAACTGCGACCGTGCCGGTATGGACCGAGGTGGCTTGGCCCTTCCCCATAGATCAGTGGGGCAAGGGAAAGGCGTTCCGCTGCAAGGCGACGAACTGCGTTGCCGAGGTGAACATTTATCTGCGCGCAAAGATAGGTTTCTGCAATTGCACGACTGGCGTGGCCGATGACGAAGATGTAGATCGCATGGGAGATCTTGTTCTCGTCGGCGAAGTGACACCGCTCGGCACCGGTCGTCCAATCAGCATTGCGTGGATGAAAGGTCGCAGCCGCGCCTACAAGCTCAATACTCGCAATCCGAATGGCAACACGGTCATCTCGGTCGTTTTTAATGAACGTTGCGACATGCTCGTGGCGACTGCCATGGTCGGCGACGACCGGCCGGCGGCTACTGAGTCTAGCGTGATCGAATTTCTTAACGGCAATACGGTGATGCGCTGGGCAGAGATCACGCTTGGCCTCTAATGTAAGTAGCTCGCGAACTCATTGCCCCGTTTTTTCGTCCGTTTGGGTTTCGGAAATATCAAGGTACTTGTCTGTTGTTGGCAATTCAGCGGACATCGCAATCGCCCAGGCGGATGTCCGCTTTGAGAGTAGAGCGCACATCGGCCCAGCGCCCTGCGATGAAAACGGGGACCTTGAGGGATTGTGCGCTGCTCGCGCCCGGGTATGATCGCATGTCAAGGCCACGTGTCGTTTCTGCCGGTACGCTGCAATCAACAACGTGCTGTTGTGATGCGCTGCTTCATTTCTGTCATTACAGAAACACGACATCCATTTTCAACATCTAGGAAGCGCGGAAATCGGTTACTATTCAATAGTGTCGAACCAAGGGAGGATCGCCGATGGATTTCGCTAATTCCCCGTGTCCCGAGGGGCGGGCGATCGACGATGCGCTCAGCCGTATCGGCGAATCTATAACAGAGGCACAGGCGAAGGTTGCCTCGCTTGAAGACTGCGAGTGTAAAGAAGGCATGTTCGCGCTGGCGGCAACGCGGCGGCAGCTTTTCGTCGGCACGGGCCTCGTGGCCGCGGTCGGAATGACAGCGATGTTGCCGCGTCAGGCTGGAGCCAAGTCGCCTGCCGGCGCCGTTGAATATCCGATCCCTGCGGATTCCACCAAGGAACCTGGGCGTATGATGGGGGAGGATAGCGGGTACGGATCGCGCTCGCAATTTGAGGGCGAGATCCGTTGGGTCAATCCGACCCGAACGGCATCGTTTGTGCCGATGCAGAATAGTTATGGGACGATTACACCTTCCGGGCTTCATTATGAGCGTCACCACGCCGGAATCCCCAATCTCGATCCGGCTAGGCATCGTCTTGTCATTCACGGACTCGTCGACCGGCCGATCAAATACTCGCTGGCGGACCTGAAGCGCTTTCCTACGATTTCACGAACCTATTTCATGGAGTGCTCGGGCACGACCGGTCCCGAACTCATGAAGGCCAGCCAGCCAACGGTGCAGCGGACCCACGGCCTGGTTTCCACATCTGAATGGACGGGCGTACCTCTGTCGACGCTGCTCAAGCAGACCGGTCTAAAGGCGGGGGCTTCCTGGGTACTCGCCGAGGGAGCCGATGGCGCGGTCATGACCCGCAGCGTCCCGATCGACAAATGTCTTTCAGATGCGCTGATTGTGTTCGGCCAAAATGGCGAGGCAATCCGTCCCGAGCAGGGCTATCCGATGCGGCTATTCCTTCCCGGCTGGGAGGGCAACATCTCGATCAAATGGCTACGTAGGCTCGAGGTCAGCGACAAACCCTTCTACACCCGCGAAGAAACGTCGAAATATACCGATCTCATTACGAAGACCGGCAAGGCTCGCATCTTTACTTTCACGATGGACGCAAAATCGGTAATCACCTTCCCGTCGGGAGAGATGAAGCTGCCGGGCGCCGGCTTTTACGAGATCACAGGACTGGCCTGGTCTGGGCGCGGAAAAATTGCGCGCGTGGAAATTTCGACGGATGGCGGACAGACATGGAGTCTGGCCGCGTTGCAAGATCCCGTTCTACCCATCAGCCAGACCCGTTTCCGCTTTCCGTGGATCTGGACCGGAGCGCCCGCGACGATCCAAAGCCGCGCCACTGATGAGACCGGTTATACTCAGCCAACCCATCAGCAACTGATTGCCGAACGTGGTCCACTCGAAGCGCCCGGTATGTTTTATCATATGAATGCGATTCAGGGCTGGGGAATTACAGCCGATGGGGGCGTCAAAAATGTTCATCCGCTTGGCTGATTCCCGCCCAAAGGGAGCTAGCGCATTCCGGTGGCTCGCGCTTGTGGCGATCGCAGGTCTCGCCATCAGCTCAGAGGGGAACGGTGCGGACGGCTACCCAAGCAAGTTCAGTTTTGGGGAAACCGCGTCGGAGCAGGAGATCGCGAGCATTGCGATCGCGGTTCCGGCCGACGGCAAAGGCTTGCCGCTCGGGAGTGGAGATTACGCCAAAGGCAAACAGGTTTACGAGACGGCGTGCGCTGCATGTCACGGCGCCGACCTCAAGGGCGTCGCCGGACTACCGGATATGCCGTCTGGTGCGGCGCTACGCCTCATCGGCGGCCGCGGGACGCTAACGTCTCAGAAGCCCATCGTCACTGTCGAAAGCTACTGGCCCTATGCAACAACGCTGTTCGATTACATACGCCGCGCCATGCCGTACACGGCGCCGGGTTCTCTAAGCGACGACGAAATTTACGCCGTGTCAGCCTTCATCCTGGCCGAGGGAAAGATCATCGATAAAACAATCGTGCTCGATGCCAAAAGCCTGCCAAAAGTCGACATGCCAAACCGCGACGGATTTATCTCCGATCCACGCCCGGAGA
>JACDAG010000963.1 GCA_013695565.1 Bradyrhizobium sp. | reverse complement strand
ACGACAACGAAACGCCGCAGGCGCCCGCATCAATTGGATGTTCACAACCGACAAAGCTCGCGCCAAAATGGGCCGCGCCTATCCCGTCACATCCAAAGAGTCATAATCACTGTGGCGAGGTACTAGCAGCCGCGGCAGATGCCTTTTACCCTGCGATCGATGGTTTTGTTTTCCTCATTGATGGCGGCATCGACATCGGCCGGCGGTCGCGCCATCGTCCCTGTGCCCGCAGCGCCGGTCGTTACCCCGGCTCCGCTGTTGATGCCCGAGCCGGAGGATTGCGCCGTACCGGCACTGTTGGTGCCGGGCGCCGTGGGTAGCCTGGCCGCGTTACCTGCGCCGCTCGGATCGTTACCGGAATTATTCAGCCCAGCCGCATTTGCCGGACCGGGCGGCACGCCATTGACTGCCGGGGCGCCCGCACCCGCCGAGCCAGCATTCGGTGTGCCCGCCGCGCTGTTGCTTCCTGCCGTGCTACCGCTCGCGGTACCACTGGTGCTTGTACCGCCAGCACTTCCGCCGCCACCGGCTCCGCCGCTTTGCGCAAACGAAACAGCAGGTAATGCCAGAACCAGAATGGCCAGCGCGGCCGCTACCGTCGTCATCCTTGATCTGGTCATTGAAATCTCCTTTTCGATTCAACGACGGCCAGACACGCATGTTCCCAAGCGGAACGATTGCGCAGATCGATCATTGTGAACTGTATCCGTCATTTCGCCGGAGCCGATGACGCGTGCGTAAACTGATCGCCTTCGACGATGACACGTTCGACAAGCTGACCCAGCTTGGACGCGACCGGATGGGGACGATTCAGGAACTGGCTGACGAAGCCTTTGCCGACTTGCTGAAGAAGCACGGCATCCCGATCGATCTCAAGGATGCACTTCGCAAGAGCGCCAGACTTTCGAAAACAGCGGCGCCCAGCAAAGAGATCAAGGGACCAAGATCGAAAAACCCGGAAGGTGGCATCATGACGACCGATCCCGATCCGTTCGAGCAGGGCCAGCGCGCCGCGCGCGAGAACATCCCGGCGGAAGCCAACCCTTATCAAGACGGCGGCGAGCAACACGCGCTCTGGGCCGCCGGACACGAAAAGGTCGCGAGCGCGGCTGAAGCCAACGAGGCCGAGGGGACTTGAGTGGACCTCAGCCGATCTTCTTCAGGCCGTTTTTGAATCGCGGCCCGTTGATGGCGTAGGACTTCGCTGCACGTCCCATCGCCGTCGCCTGCTCGGGCGAAAGCGTGCGGATCACGCGCGCCGGCGAGCCGATGATCAGCGAATGCTCGGGAAATTCCTTGCCCTCGGTGATGACAGATCCCGCGCCGACAACGCTGCCGCGGCCGATCCTCGCACCATTCATCACGATCGAGCCCATCCCGACCAGCGCGCCGTCCTCGAGCGTGCAGCCGTGCAGGATGACGTTGTGACCGACGGTGCAGTTCTTGCCGATCGTCAAGGGAAAGCCGGGGTCGGTGTGGCAGGTCGAATTGTCCTGGACGTTGGAGCCTTCGCCGATCTCGATCCACTCATTGTCGCCGCGCAACACCGCGCCGAACCACACGCTGGCCGAATTCTTGAGGCGGACCTTGCCGATGACGGTAGCGGTATCCGCGATGAAGTAATTTCCGTCCGCGGGAAGATCTGGGCCCTGCCCGTCGAGTTCGTAGATCGCCATAACGATATGTCTCCGTTCGCGGAGACCTTGGCATAGAGGCTGGCGCGTGATCAAGCAAAGCAGCCGGCCTCGGCCGAGCAGAGCTCAGGCGAGCAGGCCTGCGGCACGCAGCGTCATCAGCAAAAACGTACCGGACATCAGGCTCCAGAAGCCGGCAAGCACGGTTGCCATCATCACGAATTCGAAGCGGCGGCGTTCGATCCTGGCCCCGCGCAGCGTGTTGCGCATGATGATGAAGGGTGCGGCAAAAACCAGAAACGGAACCGCAGCAAACGTCTTCGGCGCGACACCTTCCCCGAGCAACCCGAAACCCGCAGGACGTGCCGCCATCGCCTGATAGCCGCTGACCAACGCGCCAGCGACGGCAAAGCCGATGAACAGTGAAAACAGGGAGTTCAACGCATCGGGCGACATGGAACAGATTCCGCTACTCAACAAAACGCGCTTTGCTTTCGCAAAATTGGCGGCCCGCCGCCACAGCATCCTTAAGGAAGGGTTAACAGCCGGCGGCCGTAACCACGTTTACGCATGGCTCGCACGGCGCGGCGACGGTGAAATCATACGGAAATCCCGCCGCCCGTGGCATATTCCCGAGGTGATTCGGCCCCAGCCTCGAACCCAACCGATGCCTCTTTCATGACATTGCTTTCGGCGGCCCAACACATCGCCCGCGACACCCGCAAGGACCCGCGCTCGCACATGATCCTGATCATGGTGGCGGCCACGGTCGCCGTCGGCGCAATTGCGCTCGTCGCCTATTTGCTGTGGCCGACCTGGGGCAACGGCGCGGCGAACGCGCCGTCGCGTTTACCCGTCAGCGTGGGCGGTACCCTCTTCAACGTGCCGACGCCGGCGATCCGCAGGAAAATCCAGCGCCACTCCGGTCCGCAGGAGCGCGTCGATCTCTCCTTCACGTTCCCCTCGCTCGAAGCGCCCGAAATGCCCCGGC
>JACDAG010000958.1 GCA_013695565.1 Bradyrhizobium sp. | reverse complement strand
GCGCTCATCCGGGCTACATCTACATCCTCAGTCGCTGTCGGCCTTCATTTTCGCAAGCAGAGGCCCGAGTAAATTCGAAAAATCGTCACTCCACGGAGCCTGACCGGGCGCAGGTTTCTCGACGTCCCAGTCCTGCAGCGATCCCAGATCCCCATCATTCCGCGCCAGCACCATGACCGTCGAAAACTTTATCATCGGGTCAAGGTTCGGAACCTCGCTCTCATCATATATTCGAGCGAGCAGTCCCTCGCTCGCGGCAGTCGCGGTAACGACTCCGGACAGATCGAGATGGTTATTGGATATGTGCGCCACGATAATGCCATCCGGAGTGAGGCGCGACAGATAGATCCGAAGCGCTTCCCGGGTCAGCAAGTGCACCGGAATGGAATCGGATGAAAAGGCATCGACGATGATCAGGTCATAGCGGGCGTCGGTGGCATTGGCGAGTGTAAGCCGCGCATCGCCCAGGGTGATATTGGTCTCCGGTTTGCAATCGCGCAAAAATGTAAACCGGGCCGGATCCCTGGCGATCCGAATGACGTCCGCGTCGATTTCATAATAGTCGAGACGATCCTGTGGCTTGGCAAGGCAGGCGATCGAGCCGGCTCCCAGCCCGATAACGGCGATCCGGGCCGGGCCCTTTTTCTTGTCCTGGACGGCCTCGATCGCTTCGGCGATAGGCGAGTCCGCATGATAGTAAGTTGAAAGCACCGGCCTGCCCGTAACGGGTTTGCCGTCGTCCGTCGTCAATCGTTGGGCGCCGTGCAACTCCATTCCGTGACGCAGCACGCGGAAACGGCCATCTTCGGTTACTTCGATCTTGTGGACCCCGAAAAAGCTGCGCACGGTCTCGAGATGCCGGACGTTCGGCGGATAAGCCCGCGTCACGATGAAGGCGACGGCAAACAGCGCTGCGAGCCGGAGCGGCGAAGAACTCAGGACAAGGGCGCTTGCAACCAGGAGCAGGACGACACCCCATACAATCCAGTTGGCCAGCGGAAGGATCGTGAAGCCTTCGCGGAAACCCGGCAGGCATGCGAGCAGGGCAAGCACGACAAAGCCGGTCACCAGACCAACTTCCTTTATCTTCGGCCACGAAGATACCGGACGCGCCAGCGCGGCGGCGACGATCAAAATGGGGTATTCCGCGATCCAGGAGAAAATCTTCGGCGCGATCAGGCCTGAGAAGATTCCGCCGAGCACGCCCCCCAGCGACAGGCAAAAATAGAACCGTGTGAGATAGGACGCTTGCGGGCGCGTCGCCGCAACCAGGCCGTGGCAGATCATGGCCGTGACGAAGAACGTCAGCAGATGCAGCCCGACATCGATCATGAGCCAGGTGCGGATATCAAGCGCAAGCGTCAGCACGATCAAGGCCAGTAACGCCGGCTGCGCCTTCATCCAGGTCGCCTGCGAGATATAGGTACGTTGGCTGAAAACCAGGATGAAACTGATCAGATAGAGCGACAGCGGCATCACCCACAAAAACGGCGCCGAGGCAATATCGGTGGTGATGTGGGTCGTGACGGCGATCATCAGTGCCGACGGCACGAAGGCAAGCGCAACCCAGTAGATCATTCGTCCTAAAGCGGGCGCAGTTTCGGTTGCCTGCGCCTGCGAAACCGGGTTGTCGTAGTCTCGATTGAAAAATGCGAGGCTTCCGCACAATGCGATCAGAACGATCAGCAAGTAGTAGCCGTAGTGCCACACACCGTTCTGAAGGCTCAGGGTGGAGAACGGCTCGGCCAGCAATGGGTAGGCGAACAAGGCAAGCAGGCTGCCGATATTGCTCGCGGAGTATAGAAAATAAGGATTGCTCGCCTGGGCAAGACCGGAGCGGGCAAACCATGCCTGCAGCAGCGGACCGTTCGCCGACAGCGCAAAGAACGGAAAGCCGAGCGAGACCGCGAACATGCCGAGCAGGAAAAGCTCTTCATGATCGGCGGGCGGCAGATCCCAACCGTTCGCGACCGAGAGCGGAACGAATACGGCGCCTCCCAGCATCACACAAAGATGGATCGCAAGCGCCCATCGGCCCCGCACCACCCGTGTCAGAAGATCGGCATAGGCGTAGCCCACCAGCAGCACGCCCTGAAAAAACACCATCGCCACCGACCATACCGATGGCGAACCGCCAAATCGCGGCAGAACCATTTTCGTAAACATGGGCTGGACCGCAAACAGCAGCGTGGCGCTGAGAAAAATAGCTGCGGTGTAGACCAGAATGACCAGGGTTGAACGACTGGTCGATGCGGTTGCGAAAGTCGGTTTAGCCTGATCGCTCATGCAATGCTTTGTTATCGAGAGCCATTTGGCGAGGTCATCTCGAAGGAATGGCACAAGTATGAAATAAAAATCCGAAGGGATCAAAGCCAAATCATAGGCGCGGGGAACGGCCGAAGGAACAAGCAATTCGGCCGTTTTGGCGCTTCATTGCCAGGCGCCTCGCCGAAGATGGCCGGGGAGCGACCATACGCCCCGGTTGCCACCCTTGTCCGGATCGCTCATTTGCTTGACCATGCGCGAGAAACTGCGCCGCCTGCGCGCGGAACCAATCTTGCAATATCCGGGAGGAAACGCCGTGAACCAGAACACCCTGCGCTATGCCATATTGACGGTTCTGGCGGGCGTTTCCGTCGCTTCCGGCCAGGCCCAGGCCCAGTCATGGCCGGACAAGCCGGTCACATTCGTGGTGCCGTTTGCGGCAGGCGGCGGCACCGACGCCTTTGCCCGCCCGCTCGCGGCCCAGCTCGACACCCAATTGGGCAAGCGGGTGCTGATCGAAAACCGCGCCGGAGCCGGCGGCACGGTGGGTGCGTCGGCGGCGTCCAAGGCGGCGCCCGATGGCTACACCTTCTTCATGGGGGCTGCGCACCACGCCATTGCCCCGTCGCTCTATCCAAACCTCGACTATGACATCGAGAAGGATTTTATCGCGGTCGCGCTGATCGCGCGGCCACCGCAGGTGGTCGTGGTCAATCCCGACAAGGTCGCCGCCAAAACGCTTGCCGAGTTCATCGCCTTCGCCAAGGCAAACCCGGGTGCATTGAACTACGGCTCCGCCGGCGCCGGCACCACGCATCATCTCGCGGGCGAGCTGTTCAAGATCCTGACCAAGACTGACATCCAGCACGTGCCTTATCGCGGGGCGGGGCCGGCGATGCAGGATCTGATCGCCGGCCACGTGCCGGTCGTGTTCGACGGCATGGGCTCGTCGGCCGCACCGATCAGGGCCGGGCAGCTGCGCGCGCTCGCGGTCGCAGCGCCCAAGCGGGTGGCGGCGTTCCCCGATCTTCCCACGGCTGCGGAAGCGGGCCTGCCCGATTATGAAGTCGCAACCTGGTATGGGTTGTTCGCCCCGAAGAACACGCCGCCGGCGATCGTCGAGCGCATGATCAAGGAGCTGCAGCAGGCCATGCAGACGGCCCCGATCAAGGAGGCCTGGGAGCGCAACGGCTCCGACGTCCCCGATGTGACGGGTCCCGCATTCGCGACCATGGTGTCCGCCGAAGTCGTTCGCTGGCGCAAGGTCGTGAAAGAGGCAAATGTGAAGCTGGACTGACAAAGCGAGCCGACGAGGCTTCACCGGGGTCCGTATTGATCGCGCCGACGCCGGAGCGTCGGTGTCAATTCAGGCAACGATCTCTATAAGTCGGCTCGCCCATGCGCGAGCGCATCGGCGATTGCCTAAAATTTTAAGCAAATTGATAACGGGCGGCCAACTGTGCCTGCAAAGGCCGGGCGATCTTAAACCCGGCCTTTATGGCGCGCGTGCATCCTTTTCAAAACAAGGAGGCGCGCAAGCGATGCCCATTTTCAGGTATTTTGCCGGCGTAGGGTCGGCGCTACTGGTATTATTGTTTGTTTCCGACGCGTGCCTGCGCGACGGCGAGAGCGATTTGCGCTTCGATGGATCGCTCTATCAAAGCGCGCTCTATGCGCCGCTCCCGGTGGTGACGCTCGCCGAGCCGCGCTTCACGCGCGATGCGACGCCGGCCGACCGCGTCAAGGAAGTGTTTGCCCAGTTCGTGCCCAACGAGGGCAAGCGCGGCAAGCGTTACTCCTCGATTGCAACGCGGACGTAGCGTTATCGCCCCCGGCTCAAGGCCGGAACGACACCGAGCAAGCACGCGCCGGGCATGATCTGGGATCGGCGCCGCCGTCGCTTGCCTGTCGCATCGCACTGCTATCCGGAGTGACAGGGGCGCGTCATTGATTCGCGTGGGGCCATCAGTCGCGCGCGTCGTCATCGTCCCGTCACAGGGATCTGTTAGGTGCACGGCATGGGTAGTGACTCCTCGAGTGAAGAGAGCCCGGAGCGGCGCTTTCGCACTTTGTTTATCTCCGACGTCCATCTCGGAGCCCGCGGCTCGCAAGCCGACCGGTTGCTGGACTTCCTCAAAAGCCACGACGCCGACACCATCTATCTCGTCGGTGATATCGTCGACGGCTGGGCGCTGAAATCGAACTGGTACTGGCCGCAATCGCATAACGACTTCGTGCAGAAGATGCTGCGCAAAGCGCGCAAGGGCGCCAAGGTCGTTTACGTGCCCGGCAACCATGACGAGTTCCTGCGCCATTATTACGGCACCCATTTCGGCGGCATCGACGTGGTGGAGAACACCATTCATGAGGGCGCCGACGGCAAGCGCTATCTGATCATCCACGGCGATATCTTCGATCTCGTGGTGCAGAACGCGCGCTGGCTCGCCCATCTCGGCGACAAGGCCTATGATTTCGCCATCCAGATGAATCGCCTGGTCAACTTCTTCCGGCGCATGTTCGGCGTGCCCTATTGGTCGCTCTCGCAATGGGCGAAGCTGAAGGTCAAGAACGCCGTGAACTATATCGGCGCGTTCGAAAAGACCCTGGCCGCCGAAGCGCGACGGCACGGTGCCGACGGCGTGATCTGCGGTCATATCCATTACGCCACCATCCGCGACGAGCACGGCATCCGCTACATGAACTGCGGCGACTGGGTCGAGAGCTGCACCGCGCTCGTCGAACATGAGGACGGCCGGTTCGAAATCATCACCTGGGCCGATCCGGAACGCCGCATGGCGCCGGTTCCACGCGTCACCGCGCGCGCCGCATGACGCATATCCTGGTCGCAACCGATGCGTGGCATCCCCAGGTCAACGGGGTGGTGCGCACCCTGACCATGATGGCGGAAGCCGCGAAAGGGTTCGGGGTCGATATCAGCTTCCTGACCCCGCAATCGTTTCGCACCTTCGCGATGCCGAGCTATCCGGATCTGCAGCTCGCGCTGCCTTATCCGGCGAAGATCGCGGCGCTGATCGAAGCGGCGCGGCCGGACGGCATTCATATCGCAACCGAAGGTCCGATCGGGCTGCTGGTGCGGCGCTATTGCCGCAAGCACGGACTGCCGTTCACCACCAGCTTTCACACCCGCTTTCCGGAATACGTCTCCGCGCAGTCGCCGATCCCGGAATCATGGGTGTGGCGCGCGCTGCGCTGGTTCCACCGGCCGAGCCAAGCGGTAATGGCGGCTACGCCGGCCCTTGCGGCGGAATTACGCCAGCGCGGCTTTCGCAATGTGGTGCTGTGGTCGCGAGGCGTCGACACCGCGCTGTTTCATCCGCGCGCCATCGACCTTTGCCTGCCGCAACCGGTGTTCCTCAGCGTCGGCCGCGTCGCGGTCGAGAAGAACCTCGAGGCATTCCTCGATCTCGATCTGCCCGGCACCAAGCTCGTGGTCGGCGATGGTCCGGCGCGTGCGGCCCTGGAGCGGAAATATCCGCAGGCGGTATTTCTGGGCGCCCGGCAAGGCGAGGAACTGGCGGATATCTACGCGGCATCGGACATCTTCGTATTTCCGAGCAAGACCGACACGTTCGGCCTGGTCCTGCTCGAGGCCCTCGCCAGCGGTTTGCCGGTTGCTGCTTTTCCGGTCACCGGTCCGCGCGACGTGATCGGTGCTGCGCCGGTCGGTATCCTCAGCGACGATTTGCAGGCCGCCTGCATGGACGCGCTGCAGATCGCGCCGCAGGCCTGCGTGGCGTTTGCGGCCGCCCACACCTGGCAAGCCTCGGCGCGCGTTTTTGTCGACCATGCGCTGAATGTCCGCGATACTGATGTGCTGGCCTCCGATTCCCCGGGCGAGGCGGCCGAATTTGTGACGGAAGACCCGCATTTCGCAGCCTGACTTCACCGGATTGCGTCTTGCCCGGCCATCGGCAGACGCGTTACAAAGTCGTCATGACAGATCAAGCTTCAATGGCAGTGGTCGGTGCGGCGGATATCGATGCGGCGGCGCGGGTGGTTGCGCCCTTTGCGGTACGGACACCGCTGTTGTCGTTTCCCGTTCTCAACGAACGCGTCGGAACTAAGGTTTTCCTGAAGCCGGAAATGCTGCAGCGGACCGGGTCGTTCAAGTTCCGCGGCGCCTTCAACAAGCTCGCATCAATCCCGCAGGCCGAGCGCAGCGGCGGCGTGGTCGCGTTCTCGTCCGGCAACCATGCCCAGGGCGTGGCCGCGGCGGCGCAGATCCTCAACATGCAGGCGACCATCGTGATGCCCAAGGACTCGCCGCTGACCAAGCGCGAGCGCACCAAGGGCTATGGCGCCGAGATCGTGCTCTACGACCGCGACAAGGAAGACCGCGAAGCGATTTCCCAGGATATCGCCCGCAAGCGCGGCGCGACGCTGGTGCGTCCCTATGACGATCCCTTCGTGATCGCAGGGCAGGGCACCGCAGGGCGTGAGATCGCCGAGGATATGGCAGCCCTTGGCCTGACGCCCGATATCGTGGTGGCGCCGGCCTCCGGCGGCGGCCTGATTGCGGGCGTTGCGACCGCGATCAAGTCGCGCTTTCCATTGGCCAGCCTGATCGTGGCCGAACCTGACGGCTATGACGATCACGGTCTCTCGCTGCGCGCCGGACACCGCGAGGCCCATCACGCCCACGGCCGCACCATCTGCGACGCGCTGATGGCCGCGATCCCCGGCGAGATGACGTTCTCGATCAACAGCAAGCTGTTGGCGCAGGGCGTTACCGCGACCGATGCCGAGGTCGGCGCGGCGGTGGCCTATGCCTATCGCGAATTGAAGCTGGTGGTCGAACCCGGCGGCGCCGTCGGTCTCGCCGCCTTGCTGGCCGGCCGCATCGACGCGCGCGGCAAGAACGTCGTCATCGTTCTGTCCGGCGGCAATGTCGACGCCGACCTGTTCGCCAAGCTCGTCGCCTGATTTCAGCGCCTGCGGCCGCCGAACGAGCGTCCGCCGCCAAACGAGCGGCCACCACCGAACGAACGGCCGCCATACTGGGCGCGCGAGTGACCGAATGAACGCCCGCCGTACGAACTGCGCGAGTGATTGGAGTAGCGGTGGCCGGAGTGGTGTTTCCCCGAGTAATGGCTCCTGGAGTAATGGTGCCTGTTACCGCCCATCCTGTGCGACCCGCGGTCATGGAATCGGCTTCGGCCCTGCATGTGATTGGAATGGGCGCGGTGGTTCATCCGGGAAGCCGAGTTCGTGAACCTGCCTCTGTTGTGGTTCATGGAGGCGGACGCATTCATTCCCTTTGCCGAGGCCAATGCCTGGCCATGATTGCCATTCGAAAAGCCCATATGGCTCGCCGGCCTCGCCAGGCGGTTGAAGTGCATCAGCGGCACGTTTTTCGGCTGCGCCTGCAGCCCCAACGCCGTGCGCGCATAGGGACTATTGGGGAAGCGGTCGCGGAACGACCTGTAGCCGACGGATGTGTTCGTGAGCACGGCCCGGTGCCATGCCGATGACTGCCGATAATTGCCAAGCAGCACGCGGACGCGATCGGACAGCGGGTCGGACGGATACAGCTCAATGAATTCCTCATAATTTTCGGGCGAACCTTCCGACAGGACGTAATCATAGGCCTGGCGCACGGAGCGCGAGGGCAGGTTCGACGCCATCTCGACCACTGGGCCGCGATCGGGCTCGCGGGCCGCCGCAACAGCCGTATCGCCGAAGAAATAGAAATCGTTGGTCAGCGACGAACTCTCCCATGGCGTCTGCTTGCCGCCGGTGGCGTTGTTCACTTCGAGACGAACGCGCTTGAACAATTGCTGGATCGGCAGATTGGGCTGGCGCGCGATATTCAGGAATGCCGACGTATACGGGCTGTGATTGCCATCGCCATCATGGGCGACCATGCCCGGCGCCGTCGAATATCCGACAATCGAGTTGCTCGGCGCATCGACGATCGCAAGTCCGCGTCCGGAATCGTCGACGCCCGGGAAGGGATTGTTGCGGCAGGCGTCGAGCACGACGATGCGCGCCCGGCTCGGGATGGTTTCCAGCGTGCCCATCAGGTCGACCAGTCTCACCGAATTGCCGTCGAGGTCGGACAGTTTGGAAATTCGTGCATCGATCGGCAGCAGGTAATTCTCGCCCTCGAGCTGCACGCCGTGGCCGGCGTAATAGATCATGGCGACGGCATTAGGTCCGCGATCGGCAATTTTGGAGGTGAAATCCTCCACGACCTTCACCATGTCGCTGCGCGTCAGATCGGTCGCCGTCGTGACTTCAAAGCCCGCATTATTGAGCAGTTGCGCCACCGACCGCGCATCGTTGCTCGGATTGGCGAGCGGCGGCGCGACCTGATAGTTGGCGTTCCCGATCACGAGCGCGACCCGCTTCTCGGCCGGGAGCGATCGAACGCCGTCGCTGATCGCGGCATTCGGGGCCTCGGCGAAAGCGGTGCCGGTGTGGGCGAAGGTGAGCAGGCTGCCCAACAGACCGGCGCACTGCAGCAACGATTTGAAAAATGGCATGGTGTCCTCCATTCCAATCTCAAAGGTGAGATATTCGGCGGACAGGCTAGTTTGGGAGGCGGGGCGCTGTACGTGATCTTGGTCACGAACCGGCTTTGGCGGCCGTGCAAGGTGAAGATTCTGCCATGACGAAAACTGGGATCACGTTCCAGCCAAGAACCTGACGAGACTTGTCCGGTTATCGAGCCATTCAGGGGAAGCTGCGAACGACCTCGATCGTGCCCACGATTGCCGCGTTGGAAGGCATTCAGATCCTCGGCTGGAATCCAGTACTCCAGATGAGATTGCCCACCGGAATCCTTTACGCCGTAGCGATCAATGAAGCTCCGCCTGATCTCGAAGCGAGTTACAAATCCGGAACCGCTCGCTGGAACGTTCCAGTCGCGCGAAATTTTTACCGCGTATTCCTCGGTGAGGATCAGTCAAGCTCTTTCGGGCCGACCGGTCGCCAGAGGGTGAGTGTCTCCTCGTTGCTGGACATGTGATTACGAGAAGAACGCGATCTTCTCGGCCTGGCTCATGCGCCGGATCGGGGCCAGCGGATCATTGGCCGCGACGGGTCTGCGCACGATGCCGCTAGCGATGATCGACGATCCCAGCGAGACCTCCAGCGCCGGTTCCGGCGTGGCTTCGGCGACCGGCTGCGGTGCTGGTTGAACCGGCGGCTCGACCGGGGCGGCCATTGGCTCCGGCAATTCGGCGACAATGTCAGGCTCGACCGCGGGCGGCTCGGCAATCTGAGCTTCCTCAACCACCGGCTCCGCGAAATGGGCTTCCGCGACCAACGGTTCCGCGATCTCATCGTCCTCGAACGTATCAGGCGCGCCCATTTCCATCGCGATCATGTCGAGGACGGCCTCGTCATGGGCGTCGGCGGCCTCGCCGGAAAGTTCAATCTCAACCGCCTCGGCGGTTTCCATTTCCTCCAGCGCGGCGTCCGCGTGCGCGAGCAGGGCTTCATCAGCCGGAGCCACGGCGTCGGTCGCAAGGGAACTGGTTGCCGCCTGTGCAACTTCCGGCGCGGAGGCTTGCTCGATGGTCGCGGCCACGGCGACCGGGGGCTCCTCCGCGACGCGCGCGGGGGCGGCGACATCCGCCGCACCAATTGGCGCTTCACCAACTGGCACCTCGGCAATCGGCGCCTCGGCGACCGGTGCAGATATTTCTTCATCGCCGAATTCCGCGATGCGGCCGACAATCGAAGCGAACGCGGCCTCCAGCGCGGCCTTGGCTCCGTCGGAGGAGATTTGCTCGGCGCCGCCCTCGATCACCTGAACCTGCGAATCGATCAGGTCGCAGATTCGCCCATCATTGCCGATTTCGCGTAAGCGCCAGGCGATCTCCCGGATCACCCGCGCGCCCTTGCGCACCGGCGCCAGCTTCTCGTTCAGCGCAAGGTCGTCGATCGCCCCCAACGCCGAGGTCTGCGCGGCCTCGAGCGCCCCGCGAATCGCAATCAAGGCCTCGACCAGTTTGGCTTCGGCGAGGCTGTTGTCCGCCACGGCCGCCGCGGCTTCGCGCTGTGCGTTAGTCGCCTCGCGCTGGGCGGCAAGGCTCTCTTCCTTCTGTGCGGCGAGGCTTTGCTCGATCCGCGCCACCGCGTCGAGCACCATGCTGGTGTCGGCGTTGCGGTTGCGTTTGGCATATTCGCCGAGAAACCAGCGGCCACGCGAAGTCTCCATGAAGGCTTCGCTGATCGCGGCATAATCCTCCTCGCGCGGCAGCGTTGCGCGTGCTGAGATCGGCGAAAGGGCGAATGCTTCGTCGGCCATGCTAAACTCTTCGCGCAAATCACCGCGCGTTACGTTAACGAACAACACGATATCGGGCGAATCGCAATTGAATTGATGCCGAGCGAATCACAAATCCCCATCGCATCTCAAGGCGGCTCGAAGCGATTCGCGACGCGGCTGGCGCTGTTCTACGGCGCAACCTTCGGGACGATGGGCACCCATCTACCGTTTTTCACGCTGTGGCTGAAATCGGTCGGCATCGACGCCTCCTGGATCGGCATCATTTCGGCGGTTCCCGCGGTGACGCGCTTTACCGTGCTGCCGTTCGTGACGGGGGCTGCGGGGCGGCGCTATTCGCTGCGCGCGGTCCTGATCGTCGCTTCGATTGCCACGGCACTCGGCTTTGCGGTGATCGGCACGCAATACCTGCCGCTCGCGGTGCTGCTCGCGTATGCCGTGACTTGCTGCCTGTGGACCCCGATGGTGCCGCTGACGGATGCCTACGCACTCGGCGGCGTGGCGCGCTACGGCCTGAATTACGGACCCCTGAGGCTGTGGGGCTCGGCGGCCTTCGTGGTGGGCGCACTGATCTGCGGCTTGCTGGTCGATTTTATCGCGGCCAGCCAATTGATCTGGGTCATCGCGTCGGTGGCAACCCTTGGCGCGCTTGCCAGCCTCGGGCTGCAGCCGCTCGACCGGCCCAAACCTCCAGCGACCGCCGTGCTCGGCGCCAGCGCCTTGCTGCGCGATCCCGGCTTCCTCGCCATCATCGTTGCCGCCGCCCTGATCCAGGGCAGCCACGCCGCCTATTACGCCTTTGCGTCCATCACCTGGCAGGCGTCCGGTCTGGATGGGATCACCATCGCCGGCCTGTGGATATTGGGCGTGCTCGCCGAGATCGTGGTGTTCGCGTTGTCGCCGCGCCTCACGCTGGCGCCCGCGCTGCTGGTCGTGATCGGCGCGCTCAGCGCTGTTGCGCGTTGGCTGATCACCGCGCAGGAGCCGTCGGTTGCCGTGCTATCCGTCGTTCAACTCGCGCATGGGCTGACCTATGGGCTGACGCAGGTCGGCGTCATGGGACTATTGGTGCGTCACGTGCCCGGCCACCTGATGGCGCGCGGGCAGGGCTATCTCGCGGCCTGCGGCGGCGTTGTCAGCGGCACGGCGTCGGTCGTATCGGGACTGGTCTATGCCGGATACGGGCAGCGGGTTTATTACGTGATGGCTGTCATGGCGCTGCTGGCCGCGATCGTGATGTGGCTGGCGCGGCACAGACTCGCCCGTCAGCCCCAGAGCGTGGCTTCCGGCGGATAGACCAGACTGCCTTCGTAACGCAACCCGCCTTCGCGGTCGTGCGCCAGCAACAACGGTCCGTCGAGATCGACGAAGCGCGCCGTTTGCGTGAGCAGCATGGCCGGCGCCATCGCGAGCGAGGTTGCGACCATGCAGCCGATCATGATTTCGAAGCCGAGCGCGTGGGCGGCATCGGCCATATCAAGCGCTTCCGTCAGCCCGCCGGCCTTGTCGAGCTTGATGTTGATGGCGTCATAGCGCTCGCGAAGACCCCTGAGCGAGGCGCGGTCATGCACGCTTTCGTCGGCGCAGACCGCGATCGGCCGCTTGATGCGCGCCAGCGCGGCATCATTGGCGGCCGGAAGCGGCTGTTCGACCAGCGTCACGCCGAGTTCGGCGCAGGCATGCAGGTTCCGTTCGAGATTGTCCGACGTCCACGCCTCGTTGGCGTCGACGATCAGCTCGGATTCGGGGGCGGCCTTGCGGACGGCTGATATCCGCTCGCGATCGCCGTCGCCGCCGAGCTTGATCTTGAGCAGCGGCCGGTGCGCGGCCTTGGCGGTCGCCGCCGCCATCGCCTCCGGCGTTCCCAGCGAGATCGTAAAGGCTGACGTGCACGGTCGTGGTGCCGGCCGGCCGAGCAGGGTCCAGACCCGCTGTTTGCTGCTTTTGGCTTCGAGGTCCAACAGCGCGCAATCCAGCGCGTTCCGGGCGGCACCTGCTGGCATCGCGGCCTGCAGGGCGGTTCGGTCCAGTCCTTTGGACAGCGGTTCCTGCATCGCCTGAAGGGCAGCCAGGGTCGCTTCCGGGGTCTCGTTGTAACGGGGGTAGGGAACGCATTCGCCGCGCCCGGTATGACCGCCTCCACTGACTTCGGCTACCACGGTAACGGCCTCGGTCTTGGCCCCCCGACTGATGGCGAAGGCGCCGGCAATCGGCCAGCGTTCGATGCGGGCGGAAAGATGTCGGGAAAATTCTTGGGATCGGCCGGAAGTCATTTTAAAATCTGGCAATTTCTGAACCGCATGCTTGCTCGCCGCTACCAACTATGGCTGGTTAGGGACAGATTCTACAAGGCAATGCGGCGTGCCGGACGATACCTTTTGCATGATTAGCGAGCCAACCGGGGGGCGACCATTGTGAGCGGCGATCCGACACTGGAGCGGATTGCCCAGGGCAACGGGCTTGCGCTGTGCGCTGCCGGTTCGTGGACCGCCCGCTTTGCCCCGATGCTCGAGAAGATGGTGGCCGATGCCGAAAAACTTCGCGGCAGCCGCCCGAACATCTTCATCGACGTCTCGCAGGTGTCGAAGCTCGATACGTTCGGCGCCTGGCTGATCGAACGGCTGCGCCGCAGCCTGACCGAGGGTGGCATCGAGGCCAAGATCGCCGGCCTGTCGGCGAATTATGCGAGTCTCGTCGACGAGGTGCGCCGGGTCAAAGCCGAGCCGGTTGTCGAAACCCGTTCCGTGTCGATCACCGGCATGCTGGAGCAGATCGGCCGCAGCGTGGCCGGCGTCGGCGGCACCTTGGTCGAACTGATCGAGATGCTCGGCGCGGTGCTGGCGGCGGCCGGCCATGTCCTCATTCGCCCGCGCGGTTTCCGGCTGACATCCACCGTGCATCATCTGGAACAGGTGTGCTGGCGCGCGGTGCCGATCGTGGTGCTGATCACGTTCCTGATCGGCTGCATCATCTCGCAGCAGGGCATCTTCCACTTCCGCAAATTCGGCGCCGACATCTTCGTCGTTGACATGCTCGGCGTGCTGGTGCTGCGCGAAATCGGCGTGCTGCTGGTGGCGATCATGGTGGCGGGGCGTTCGGGCTCAGCCTACACCGCCGAACTCGGCTCGATGAAAATGCGCGAGGAGATCGACGCGCTGCGCACCATGGGCTTCGATCCGATCGAGGTCCTGATCCTGCCGCGCATGCTGGCGCTGGTGCTGGCGTTGCCGATCCTGGCGTTTCTGGGCGCGATGGCTGCGCTCTATGGCGGCGGTCTCGTCGCGTATCTCTATGGCGGCGTCGATCCCGAAGCTTTCCTGTTGCGGCTGCGCGACGCCATCTCGATCGATCATTTCATCGTCGGCATCATCAAGGCGCCGGTCATGGCCGCGGTGATCGGCATCGTGGCCTGCGTCGAGGGGCTTGCGGTGCAGGGCAGCGCGGAATCGCTCGGACAACACACCACCTCGTCGGTGGTGAAGGGAATCTTCTTCGTCATCGTCATGGATGGCGTGTTCGCCATCTTCTTCGCATCGATCGGAATGTGACCATGTTGGGCGAGATCTCCGACGCCATCATCCGGGTCCGCGACATCACCGTGCAGTTCGGCAAGACGCGGATCCTCGACGGGCTCAATCTCGACGTGAAGCGCGGCGAGATCCTCGGCTTCGTCGGCCCGTCGGGCGCCGGCAAATCCGTGCTGACGCGCACCATCATCGGCCTCGTGCCCAAGGTCGCCGGAAGCATCGAGGTGTTCGGCGTCGATCTCGACAAGGCCAGCGCGACCGAGCGGCGCGGCGTCGAACGGCGCTGGGGCGTGCTGTTCCAGCAAGGCGCGCTGTTCTCCTCGCTCACGGTGCGGCAGAACATCCAGTTTCCGGTGCGCGAATATCTCAACCTCTCGCAACGCCTGCTCGACGAGGTCATGGTCGCCAAGCTCGGCATGGTGGGCCTGAAGCCCGAGGTCGCCGACCGCTTTCCGTCCGAACTCTCCGGCGGCATGGTCAAGCGCGTGGCGCTGGCGCGCGCGCTCGCGCTCGATCCCGAACTGGTGTTCCTGGATGAGCCGACCTCGGGCCTCGACCCGATCGGCGCCGGCGACTTCGACGAGCTGGTCCGTACCCTGCAGCGTACTTTGGGGCTGACCGTTTTCATGGTAACCCACGATCTCGACAGTCTTTATACCGCGTGTGACCGTATTGCCGTTTTAGGGAACGGTAAGATCATTGCCGCAGGATCGATTGCCGAGATGAAGGCATCGAAGCATCCCTGGCTGAATCAGTATTTCAATGGCAAGCGCGCCCGCGCCGTTGTGGTGTAGGAGTAATTGATGGAAACGCGGGCGAATTACGTCCTGATCGGAGCCTTCACCCTGGCGGTGATCGCGGCCGCGTTCGGCTTCGTGCTCTGGTTCCAGAGCCTGCACACCACCAAGCAGCGCAGCCCGCTGCGGGTTATCTTCGAAGGGCCGGCGACCGGCCTGCGCAATGGCGGCAGCGTCAATTTCAACGGTATCCGGG
>JACDAG010000954.1 GCA_013695565.1 Bradyrhizobium sp. | reverse complement strand
CGAGAATGTTGCGCACGGTCGCGGCGCGGAACGAGTAGATCGATTGGGCGTCGTCGCCGACGACCGTCAGGCCACGGCCTCCGGGCTTGAGAGCCAGCAGGATGGAGGATTGCAGCCGGTTAGTGTCCTGATACTCATCGACCAGAACGTGGTCGAAGCGGCCGCCGATGTCATCGGCCAGGCCAGCGTCGCCGACCATCTGGGCCCAGTAGAGCAGGAGGTCGTCGTAATCGAGAACGTTCTGCTTCTGCTTGGCTTCGACGTAGGCCGCGAACAGTTCCTTCAGTTCCACGGCCCAACCGGCGCACCATGGATACGAGGCGCCGATGACCTGCTCGATCGGCATCTCGGCATTGACGCAGCGCGAATAGATGGAAAGGCAGGTGCCTTTGGTCGGGAAGCGACTTTCCGTCTTGGAGAATCCCTTTTCATGCCTGACCAGGTTCATGAGGTCGGCTGAGTCTTCGCGGTCGTGAATCGTAAACGCGGGGTCCAGACCGATCTGTTCGGCGTATTCGCGTAGCAGGCGGGCGCCGATGCCGTGGTAGGTACCGGCCCAGGTCAGTGCGTCCGTCATGATGCCGGCGTTGTCGCCCAACACCTTGCGCGCGATCCTTTCGACCCGTTTGGTCATCTCGGACGCGGCACGCCGTGAAAACGTCATCAGCAGGATCCGGCGCGGGTCGGCGCCCTGAACGATCAGATGGGCGACCCGATGGGCGAGGGTATTGGTCTTTCCGGACCCCGCTCCTGCGATCACGAGCAGCGGCGGCGCCGCCAATCCTCCCGCGGGGCCGTGCTCAACTGCACGTCGTTGTTCGGGATTGAGGGTTTCGAGGTAGGTGGTTGCCGTCTGCACCTTGGGCGTCCGTTCATCGTTGGAAGAAACGACGGTCAATGATTCCTGCTGTGATCGCAACCTAGACCTCCCCTCGAGGGTGACGCGGCTGCCAACCAAGTTGGAGCAAGGTCGCGGAGGGGCGCTGCCCGGCCTTGGCGCACTTGCGGCAGCGCAGACGGCTTGCAAGATCGTGCACGAAGGTGGTCGGCGGATGCTTGAGGGCTGCTAAATCGACATCGTTCGGGGTCTTGCACCGTGAACACTGGATTTCCAGCCAGGGAAAGCCGCCATTGATCGCCTGGTCAATTGTTGGCGAGGGGTCGATCGGCTCGCCATCGCTCCACATCCGCTCGTTCCAGCTTTCACAGAGCGACCTATCGGCCTGCTGGATCAGCGCAGCGCCCTTGGCTCGCATCTCGGCTGATTGCGCAGCCAGAATGCCGGTCATCGCGCGGGCTTTCCCCAATTCCTTCGTCAGAGCCTTTCGGTCTCCGCCTGACAGGGGCGTGGGGTGGTGTTTTGTCGCCATCCGGACATCCAAGCTCAGACCAAACTCTCGGGGTGCAGGCTAGGTCATGTCAAATCCCGGCCAGCATCCGTCTTCTTCGTGTCTTCCGGTGCGCTACTGGCAGGTGTTGTCGAGCAGTCGCTGCGCGACGTCCTTCCAGGCCGCGTTGCCGCCATACAATCGGACTGCATCGGCGGTCTGGATTTCCACGGTCCGCTCACAGCGACGGCAGGAAATGCGCAGCACGTGGCGCGGAATTTCTGAAAGACGTCTCAGCCGCAGCCGGGCTCCGGTCGCATCGGCGCGAGGGTCCTTAAGGACCGATTCCCAATATTCCGCCGGGAGTGGAGCATTCGGAGGCGCAGCGGAGAGGCTAGGCCTACGGGCGGCTTCAGCGGCCAGCTTTTCCATTTGCTTTGGGGTCGGCATGCGCCAGCTCGCGGGTCGATCGGTCATTCCGAATTAGAACATAAAGAGAACATAAGTCGAGTCCGATTGAGACTCCTCAGGTGAAAAAATCCTCCTGTCGGAAAGGTCGCTATGTCGGAACCAACCCGGGCCATTCGTCTTGAATCCAGCATCAGTATTTGGAGTTCCCCCGTCATGGCCCCGCGCGCTAACTGGAAAGGCTTCCTGCGCCTTTCCCTCGTCACCTGTCCGGTAGCGCTTTATCCGGCCACGTCGGAATCCGAAAAAGTCTCCTTCAATCAGCTCAACCGGAAGACGGGCCATCGCATCAAGTACGCCAAGGTCGATGCCGACACCGGCGAAGAGGTCGCCAACGAGGACATCGTCAAGGGCTACAAGGTCGACACCGACACCTTCATCGAGGTGACGAAGGAGGAGCTCGAGAACGTCGCGCTGGAATCGACGCGGACCATCGAGATCGACGAGTTCGTCGACCGTAGCGAGATCGATCCGAGATATCTGATCCGTCCCTACTACCTCGTGCCGGATG
This sequence comes from Bradyrhizobium sp., assembly GCA_013695565.1. GTDB lineage: Bacteria > Pseudomonadota > Alphaproteobacteria > Rhizobiales > Xanthobacteraceae > Bradyrhizobium. The sequence continues at coordinate 809 of JACDAG010000954.1, read as the reverse complement.
GGAAGGTCGGCCACGACGCCTTCGCCGTCATCCGCGAGACCATTCGTGAGATGAACAAGGTCGCCATCGGGCGGGTGGTGCTGACCAACCGCGAGCACATCATCGCGCTTGATCCACTCGACAAGGGCCTGATGGGAACGCTGCTGCGGTACCCATACGAAGTTCGCTCCGAAAAGGAATATTTCGACGACATCCAGGATGTCAAAGTGACCAAGGACATGCTCGATCTCGCCAGGCACATCGTCAATCAGAAGGCGGGCCACTTCGAGCCGAACAAGTTCGAAGACCAATATGAGACCGCCCTTCTCGATCTCATCAACCAGAAGCGCGCCGGCAAACCCATCACCGCGAAAGAGCGACCGCGTGGCGAGAACGTCGTCGATTTGATGGACGCGCTGCGCAAGAGCATTGGCGGTGCAAAGGCGGTAGAGGACTCTAAGCCGGCCAAGAAGGCACGCAAGGTCGCAAGCGGTCAGAAAGAGATGCTGATGCCGATCGCCGGCAAGAAACCGGCGAAGGAGGCCGCAACGAAGAAGCCGGCTTCCAAGCCGCAGCGGAAGTCGGCTTAAGACTTATCGTGAAACACCCGGTGACGCCGGACGGTCGCTACTTCGTCGTCCGCGGCAGGCTCTGGCGGATGGCGAATCCCGGTCTCGACGAGGCCGAGCGAGCCGAACTCGTCGGACGGCTGATGGAGGCCCGGCGGGCGGTACGCGGCGCCAGGAAAGCGGCCGATCCGGACGCCGAAGCAACGGCGCATCGGGCGGTGGACGAGGTCAAGCAGGCGCTCGGCGAGCGCGGTCCCGTGT
>JACDAG010000948.1 GCA_013695565.1 Bradyrhizobium sp. | reverse complement strand
ATATAGAGCAGGCAGGTGCCGTCATCGGCTTCGTGCACCAGATGGTCGTTCCAGATCTTGTCGTACAGGGTGGTGGGGTTGGACATGAGCGTCAGCTCCAAAATGATTCTGTGTGAGCGGTCAGCGCGGTTACGCGCGCAAGCAAGAACGTCAGCGCGGCATCAAAGGCCGCAGCCAAGCTCAGACGTCGCCGAGGTCGCAAAGCGTCCGAAGAAGCGGCCGGGCAGGCGCGAGCGATCGTCCATCACGATGGGTGCGACGCGTCGGCTGGCAAAGCTGGCCTGATCTGGAACCATTCTAGCCTCATAGCATATGAGGTATCTAAGCGCGATATGCGTTTGTAGCCACCGTCATTGCGAGCGAAGCGAAGCAATCCATACTTCTCCAGCGGCGTCATGGATTGCTTCGCTACGCTCGCAATGACGAAAAGCCCAACAAAAAAGCGCGGGGCAAAACCCCGCGCTTTCCGTCACATCCCCCTGCAGGAGACGAATTACTCGCCGACGGCGGCGGCGCGCTCGGTCTTCTTCTCGACGATGCGGGCCGACTTGCCGCGCAACTGGCGCAGGTAATACAGCTTGGCGCGGCGCACCTTGCCGCGGCGCACTACGTTGATCGAGTCGATCATCGGCGACATCACCGGGAATACGCGTTCCACGCCTTCGCCGTAGGAAATCTTGCGAACGGTGAAGCTCTCGTTGAGCCCGCCGCCGGAACGGCCGATGCAAACGCCTTCATAGGCCTGCACGCGGGTGCGCTCGCCTTCGACCACCTTGACGTTGACGATCACGGTGTCGCCGGGGCCGAACTCCGGAATGGTCTTGGTCGCGGCCAATTTGTCGAATTGCTCTTTTTCGATCTCTTGAATGATGTTCATTGGAATCTCCATCGGCGGCGCGCCCAGCCAGTCCAGCGCGGGCTGCGCGAACGTCCATCTATCCTGCTGTATGCTGCGGATTTGGCGCCCGTATAAGGCATAGAACCGCGCTTGTCACCCGTCTGTCGTGCTTTTTGGGCGTTTTTGCGGGCTCTTTTGGGAAGTCTTTATCGCCCACAAATCCGGCCGCCGCGCCTTTGTCAGGGCCTCGGCCTCGGCCTGACGCCAGGCGGCGACCTTGGCATGGTCGCCGGAAACGAGGATTTCCGGGATGGTGCGGCCCTCGAACTCCTGCGGGCGGGTATATTGAGGGTATTCCAGTAGTCCTTCGGAGAAACTCTCCTCGGTTCTGGAGGCCTGCCTTCCCATCACCCCCGGCAACAGCCGCACGCAGGCGTCCACCAGCACCATGGCGGCGACTTCACCGCCGGACAGCACGTAGTCCCCGATCGAGACCTCCTCGAGCCCGCGCGCCGCAATCACCCGCTCGTCGATGCCCTCGAACCGGCCGCAGACGATCAGTGGACCCGGACCGGCCGCGAGCTCCATCACCCGGGACTGGGTCAATGGCCGACCCCGGGGGCTCATCAGGAAGCGCGGGCGGGATTGCCCGGCATCGGCGGCATCGATCGCCGCCGCCAGCACGTCGGCGCGCAGCACCATGCCGGGGCCGCCGCCGGCCGGGGTGTCGTCGACGCTGCGATGGCGGTCGGTTGCCGAATCCCTGATATCGCGCGCCTCCAGCGCCCACAGCCCGGAGGCCAGCGCCTTGCCCGCCAGGCTGACGCCGAGCGGTCCCGGAAACATGTCGGGAAATAGCGTGAGGATGGTGGCGCGCCAGATCATTGCAAAACCCATCACGTCAGTGTCGGGACGTCGTCGCCTTCGATTTCCTTGGGCAGTTCGATCACGACGCGGCCGCCTGCAAGATCGACCGTCGGCACGACAGCGTTGGTGAACGGCAGCAGCATCGTCGGACCCTGCGGCGGCGCGATCTCGATGATATCGCCGGCGCCGAAATTATGGATCGCGTGCACGCGGCCGAGCGGTTCGTCCGCGGCATTCACGGCGGCAAGCCCGATCAGATCGGCGTGGTAATATTCATCCTCGTCGGTCGCGGGCAATTTTTCGCGCGCGATATAAAGCTCGATGCCGTTGAGGCGTTCGGCGTCTTCGCGGGTGGCGACGCCCTTGAAGGTAGCGACCAGATGGTCTTTCGCCTCGCGCGCATGCGCCACTTCGAACTGACGTGCGCCGTCCTTGGTCATCAGCGGGCCGTAATCCTTCACGGCCAGCGGGTCTTCGGTAAACGTCCACAGTTTCACTGCGCCGCGCACACCATGCGCGGCGCCGATGCGGGCGACACAAATCGGTGCTGCCACCGTCATGCGCCGCTAACGCTTACTTCTTGGCGGCTTCGGCAGCGGCCTTGCGCTCCTTGCGCGGCACGGCCTTTTCCGGATTGTTGCGCGCAGCGCGCTTCACGACACCGGCGGCATCGAGGAAACGGGTGACGCGGTCGGACGGCTGCGCGCCCTTGGCGAGCCAGGACTTGACCTTGTCCATGTCGAGCTTCAGCCGGGCCTCGTTGTCCTTCGGCAGCAGCGGATTGAAATGACCGAGACGCTCGATGAAGCGGCCGTCGCGGGGAAAGCGCGAGTCGGCGACGACGACGTGATAGACCGGACGCTTCTTGGTGCCTGCGCGAGCGAGGCGGATAACGACTGACATTTGATTTCTCCGTAAGTTTGGTTTGATTGGAATTGGAACGAGCTGGTGAAGGAGCGGTCCGTCACCCTGAGGTGCGCGCGACCCTTTGTCGTGCGCCTCGAAGGGCGGCGGATCGCGGAGCACGCAGCCATCCTTCGAGGCTCGCCGCGAACGCGGCTTCGCACCTCAGGATGACGGTGTGCCCGTGGAGCATTCTCATTTCTTCTTCCCCGGGAAGCCGCCGAGACCCGGCAGCGTCGGCTTGCCGCTGAGGCCGGTCAGTCCCGGCAAATTCGGCAGGCCCTGACGCAAGCCCACCGGAAGATCCTTCGGCAATGCGGGCATGCCGCCGGGGCCTGCGCCACCCGGCATTTTCTCCGCCAGCGCCTTCATCTGTTCGGCCGACGGCATGCCGCCGCCACCACCAAAGCCCATTGCCTGCGCGATGCCGGCCATCGGGCCGCGCTTGCCCGAACCCATCGCCTTCATCATGTCGGCCATGTTCCGGTGCATCTTGAGCAGCTTGTTGACTTCCTGGACCTCGAGGCCGGCGCCGGAGGCGATGCGCTTCTTGCGGCTGGCCTTGAGGATGTCGGGGTTCTTGCGCTCCTGCCGCGTCATCGAATCGATCACCGCGACCTGGCGCTTCAGGATCTTGTCGTCGATCCCGGCGCTGGCGATCTGGTTCTTCATTTTGGCGATGCCGGGCATCATGCCCATCAGGCCCGAGATGCCGCCCATACTGGCCATCTGCATCAACTGCTCGCGCATGTCGTTGAGATCAAACTGACCCTTGCGCATCCGCTCGGCGGTGCGCGCGGCCTTTTCGGCGTCGATATTCGCCGCGGCGCGTTCGACCAGCGACACCACGTCGCCCATGCCGAGGATGCGGCCGGCGATACGGCTGGGATGGAAGTCCTCCAGCGCGTCGGTCTTTTCACCGGTGCCGATCAGCTTGATCGGCTTGCCCGTAACCGCGCGCATCGACAGCGCCGCACCGCCGCGGCCGTCGCCGTCAACGCGTGTCAGCACGATACCGGTGAGGCCGACGCGCTGGTCGAACGAGCGTGCGAGATTGACCGCGTCCTGGCCGGTCAGGGCATCCGCGACCAGCAGCACTTCATGCGGGTTGGCGGCGGTTTTGATTTCCGCGGCCTCGCTCATCATTTCTTCGTCGAGCGTGGTGCGGCCGGCGGTGTCGAGCAGCACCACGTCATAGCCGCCGAGCTTGCCGGCTTCGAGCGCGCGCTTGGCGATCTGCGCCGGCTTCTGGCCGGGCACGATCGGCAGCGTCGGAATATCGAGCTCGCGCCCGAGCACGGCCAACTGCTCCATCGCCGCGGGGCGATAGATGTCGAGCGAGGCCATCAGCACCTTGCGTTTGTCGCGCTGGACCATGCGGCGCGCGAGCTTTGCGGTGGTGGTGGTTTTACCGGAGCCCTGCAGGCCGACCATCATGATCGCGACGGGGGGCACCGCATTGAGGTCGATGGTCTGGCCGTCCGCGCCAAGCATCGCGACCAGTTCGTCATGGACGATCTTGACCACCAT
>JACDAG010000906.1 GCA_013695565.1 Bradyrhizobium sp. | reverse complement strand
ATGCTGGTCTTGGCGCGCGTCTTGGCGTCCACTTGTTTGACGATTACCGCGCAGTACAGGGAATGCGAACCGTCCTGCGCCGGCAGCTGCCCAGAGACCACTACGCTGCGCGGCGGTACCGTGCCGTAACCGACTTCCCCGGTCATGCGGTTGTAGATGCGGGTCGATTGGCCCAGAAATACGCCCATGCCGATGACGCTGTGGTGGCCGACAATCACACCTTCGACCACTTCCGAACGCGCGCCGATGAAGCAGTGGTCCTCGATGATGGTCGGCGCGGCCTGCAGCGGTTCCAGCACGCCGCCGATGCCGACGCCGCCGGAAATGTGCACACGCTTGCCGATCTGCGCGCAGGAGCCGACAGTCGACCAGGTGTCGATCATGGTGGCTTCATCGACATAGGCGCCGAGATTGACGAAGGACGGCATCAGCACGACGTTGCGGGCGATGAAGGCCGAGCGGCGCACGATCGCGCCGGGCACCGCGCGGAAACCGGCATCGCGAAAACGGTTCTCGCCCCAGCCGTCGAACTTCGACGGCACCTTGTCCCACCACGACGCCTTGCCGGGGCCGCCGGGAATGGCGCTCATGTCGTTGAGGCGGAACGACAGCAGCACCGCCTTCTTCAGCCACTGATTGACCTTCCACTTGCCGTCAGCCGCGCGCTCGGCGACGCGCACTTCGCCCTTGTCGAGCAGTTCGAGCGAATGATCCACGGCCTCGCGAACTTCACCCTTGGTCGCCGTCGAGATGCCATCGCGGGCATCGAACGCGGTGTTGACGGTGGATTCCAGCGCGGACAGGGACATCGGGATTTCCTCGGAGCAATGGCAAAATGTGAAGCGAATTGGGAGGCTTTTTCGGGATTTGGCGGGGCAGAGTCAAGGCTTGCTCCCGTGTCGTCCCCGCGAAGGCGGGGACCCAGTATTCCAGAGGCGCCAGCGATTAGTCCGAGAGGCCGCGGCGTACTGGGTATCCCGCTTTCGCGGGGTATGACGGCCGGTGCGTGTGGCGCGGGCTTGCCTTAGCCCTGCGGCAGCCCCACCAAAAACCCCGTCAAATCATCAGTCACGTGATCGACGTAGGCGGCGTCGCGGCCTTCCAGTTCCCAGTCCTCGCGCACCACTTCCTTGGCCCCGTCGGGCACCACCAGCACGGTGGTCATGCCGAGCTCGTGCGGCACCACGAGGTTGCGGGCGAGATCCTCGAACATCGCCGCCTTCGTCGGATCGACGCCGTGAACCCGGAGGAATTTCTGGTAGGTCTGTAGCGCCGGCTTCGGCTCGAGGTCCGCGGCGATGATGTCGAACACCGCCTCGAAATGTCCGCCGATGCCGAGGCGTTCGAGAACCGCGCCGGCATGGTCGGTCGAACCGTTGGTCAGGATCAGCTTGCGCCCCGGCAGCTTGGCGATCGCAGCGCCCATCGCGGGATTGGGCTCCAGCGGTGAATGATCGATCCTGTGCACATAAGCGAGGTAATCGTCGGCATGCACGCCATGCTCGGTCATCATGCCGCGCATGCTGGTGCCGTAGCGGCGGTAATAGTCCTTCTGGATCACGCGGGCTTCTTCCGCGGAGATCTTCAAATACGCACTGATGAACTCGCCGATCCGCGCATCGACCTGCTGCCACAGATTGACGTGATGCGGATACAGCGTGTTGTCGAGATCGAACACCCAGGTGTCGATGTGGCCGAAGGGGCGGGGTGTGTTCATCTAATCTTTCTCGCCGTCATGCCCGCGCAGGCGGGCATCCAGTACGCCGGGCCGGTCATGATATCCACTGAAGCCGCGGAATACTGGATCACCCGCCTTCGCGGGTGATGACGGCCTGGGATGGTGACGAGCGCTTTGAAGTTTATCATGGCATCGCAAACCGCAGCGTCTTGCCGCCGCCCGACATGTCGACGGGGGCAAAGCCGATCGGGCTGAGGCCGCGGCTGCCGCAATCGCCCTGTTCGTTGATCTCGAACTTGCTCTCGCGGGTGCAGAGCTGTGTGGCGCCGCCCCAGTTCAGCGGCTTGTCCTTGATGCTGATGGCGCGGTTTTCGGCATCGACGGCTTCGGCAAAACTGAACACCTGCTTCGGCTGGCCGGTTACGTCGGGGTGCAGGCATTTGCCGGGATCGATCCGATACCAGCCGCGGCTGGTCACGATCTTGCCGTCGTCGGTGGCGACCGCGGCCATGATCTTGTGCGGGGTGTCGTTGCACCAGGTCAGCCCGGTGGACGAGGGCGATTGCACCGCGTCGATCATGGTGGTGAAGAAATTCGGCGATTGCACGATATCGGCGGCCAGCCCGCGATTTTTTAAAAACGCCGCCAATGCTGCCTGCGTCTTCGGGCCGTCGACGCCGTCGATCGGTGCCGCATCGTAGCCTGCAATGATGAGCAGCCGCTGAATGCCGGCGAGCCGCGCCTGCTCGTCGTCATATTCGCTGCCTTCGGCGAGATACGCCACCAGATGGCCGTCATCGCCCGGGGTCGGATGCACTTGCGTGAACGGTGCCGGGGTCTGACCGGCGCGGCACTGGCGGGCCGCGGCAATGACGAAGTTGTCCGGCGCGATGCAAAGCGTATCGTTGCCGCTCTGCGGCACCGGCGATGAGCCGTAGACGCCGAGCGCGCGGGCATTGAGCAGGATGCGGTCGGCGGTCAGCGTGCCC
>JACDAG010000905.1 GCA_013695565.1 Bradyrhizobium sp. | reverse complement strand
GAGCTGCGGCACGCCGACCCCGGCGACGATGCGCGTGGTACAGATCGAGCCCGGCCCGATGCCTACCTTGATGGCGTCGGCGCCGGCATCGATCAGCGCCTGCGCGCCTTCCATGGTGGCGATGTTGCCGGCGATCACCTGCACGGCGTTGGAGAGGCGCTTGATGCGGTTGACCGCTTCCAGCACCCGCGAGGAATGGCCGTGCGCGGTATCCACCACGATGAGATCGACGCCGGCGTCGATCAATAGCTCGGTGCGTTCAAAACCGCCCTCGCCAACCGTGGTCGCCGCGGCGACGCGAAGCCGCCCCTGCGCGTCCTTGCAGGCCAGGGGATGCGCGACCGCCTTCTCCATATCCTTGACGGTGATCAGGCCGACGCAGCGATATTGTTCGTCGACGACGAGAAGCTTCTCGATGCGGTGCTTGTGCAGCATCCGCTTCGCCTCGTCCTGGCTGACGCCTTCGCGAACCGTAACGAGGCCCTCATGCGTCATCAGCTCGGAGATTTTTTGCTTGGGGTCGGTCGCAAACCGCACGTCGCGGTTGGTGAGGATACCGACCAGCTTGCCGGGAACGCCTTTGGAGGCACCGGTGACCACGGGAATGCCGGAGAAGCCATGGTCGTTCATCAGCGTCATCGCGTCCGACAGCATCGCGTCGGGGCCGATGGTCAGCGGATTGACCACCATGCCGGATTCGTACTTCTTGACCTGGCGCACCTGGGCGGCCTGGCCCTCCGGATCGAAATTGCGGTGGATGACACCGACGCCGCCGGACTGCGCCATCGCGATCGCCATGCGCGCTTCGGTCACCGTATCCATCGCAGAGGCGATGATCGGGATGTTGAGCGGGATCGCGCGGGTGACGCGGGAGCGGATATCCGCCTCTGAGGGCAGGATGTCCGAGAGACCGGGTTTGAGCAGCACGTCGTCGAACGTGTAGGCTTCGCGGATACCCTGAAGTCCCTGCGCCATTTGCCAACTCCTTTCGGCGGCCTTTCGCCGCGATATTATTTGAGATGAACTTCGCCTTCGGCTGCGCCAGCGGCGCTGCCGTCGAATCGAAGCCCATCGGTGGGGTTGACGGTGGTCGATAGCATGGCACGCGGCCGAATCAAAGCGTTTGGCCGCTATGCACAGGCTTTTCGCGAAAAGCCCGTAGTTGGAGCCTGATCAGTTCTGATTTGAAATCAGAACCGGGCTCTAGCCTTTTGTTTTGACGCGTTTTCTTCAAGCGAACCGGCTTCCACTTCGCTCGAAAACGCTATGGTCGCCTTTAACGCTGAAATCCGGGCGGCGGGCCGTGCTGGCGGATCGCCTCGACGACCTCCCGGTGCCGGCGGTCCTCCCGCTTCATGTAGACCGCGATCAGCGCATGCGCCGACGGCACCAGCAGCAGGACGTGGAAAATCAGGCCGAAAACCAGGCAAAACACCAGCAGAACGAGGTTGAAGATCGCCGAAAATGGCTGTCCGTTCAGGAGCAGCCCGAGTGGCGGCAACAGCGCGGCAAGCAGATAGATCATCGTCGGGTCTCCCATGGCGCCAGACAGCGGCGTCATGCAGGATTTAGGTGCTATGCGCGGTTCCGCAATGGCTTGTCTGGCAGCGGGGTGATACAGCCCAATTCACCCCGCCTGCCCTCCCGCGCCCTGATTCCCATGGACAAACAGCGCCTGATCCCGCTCATCGTGGCCACCGCCTTGTTCATGGAAAACATGGACGCGACGGTGATTGCGACGTCGCTGCCGGCGATCGCGGCCGATATCGGCACCAGCCCGCTGACGCTGAAACTCGCGATCACGTCCTATCTGCTGTCGCTCGCGGTGTTCATCCCCGCCAGCGGCTGGACCGCCGATCGCTTCGGCGCGCGGATGGTGTTTTCGATCGCGATCGGCGTGTTCATGCTGGGATCGATCGGCTGTGCGATGTCGCAGAACGTGACCCACTTTGTCATCGCTCGTATCCTGCAGGGCATGGGCGGCGCGATGATGACGCCGGTCGGGCGGCTGGTGCTGCTGCGTTCGATCGACAAAAGCGCGCTGGTCAATGCCATGACATGGGTGACGGTGCCGGCGCTGATCGGCCCGGTGATCGGTCCGCCGCTCGGCGGCTTCATCACCACCTATTTCTCCTGGCACTGGATCTTCCTGATCAACATCCCGATCGGGTTGCTCGGCATCTTCATGGCGATGAAGTACATCGACCCGATCAGAAGCGAGGATCCCGAGCGCTTCGATCTCTACGGGCTGGTGCTGGCTGGCATTGGCCTCGCCGGTATCGCCTTCGGCCTCTCGGTCGCCGGCCTCGGTCTACTGCACTGGACCGTCGTCGCGGGCCTCGTCGCGATCGGCTCGATCGCGATGGCGCTTTATATGATCCATGCGCGGAAGACGGGCTCGCCGGTGCTCGATTTCTCGCTGCTGCGGTTGTCGACCATGCGCGCCAGCATTTATGGCGGCTTCCTGTTCCGGCTCGGCATCGGCGCGCTGCCATTCCTGCTGCCGCTGTTGATGCAGGAAGGCTTTGGACTGACGCCGTTCCAGTCCGGCCTCGTCACGTTTGCCTCGGCCGTCGGCGCCATGGGGATGAAGACGCTGGCTGCGCGCATTATCCGCGCCTTCGGGTTCCGCAACATGATGACGGTCAACGCCGTCGTCAGCTCGGTTTTTCTGGCGGCCTGCGCCCTCTTCACGGTGACGACGCCGCTATTGCTGATCTTCATCATCCTGGTCGTCGGCGGCTTCTTCCGCTCGCTGCAATTCACCGCGATCAACACGGTGGCCTACGCCGAGGTCGAACCGCGGCAGATGAGCCGCGCCACCACGCTCGTCAGCGTCAACCAACAACTGGCGATTTCCGCAGGCGTCGCGGTCGGTGCATTCTCGGTGGAATCGACCATGACGTATCAACACGTCACCGAACTGAGTGCCGCCGTATTCCCGCCGGCGTTCCTCGTGGTCGCAATCATCTCGGCGGTGTCAGCCTATTTCTTCTGGCAGATGCCCGATAACGCCGGCCACGAAATCTCGGGCCGAAAGGCGGTCGAGATTTCCAGCCGCAAGGGCGTGGAAAAGGCCGCGGCAAAAGCTGCCAGCGAGGGCACCGAGGACGCGCGCGATCAGCGGCTGTAGGTAGCTCTCACACCCTGTTGATCCCGGCACCGGAAACATATCCAGCAGCAATCGTTTTCCTTTCATACCCCGAAAGGAACGACATCATGAAACCTGGAAGTTCGAAACTCGGAACACTTGGATTGGCCGCAGCGCTTGCGTTTGCGAGTACGTTGGCCATCGCGCAAACCGGAACCGGTTCGACCGGGGGCACCAGTTCGGTCGGTGGATCGGCGCCGAGCACTGCGACCGGATCATCGACGGGAACGACCACCGGCAGTGCCGCTGGCAGTTCCACCAATAGCGGCATGGGTAACGGTGCCGGCAGCGCTGCAGGCGGCGCAAACAGCACGCTGAACCCGTCCGGAAACAGTTATATCAATCCCTCCCCCAGCGGATCGACGATAAGTCCGGCTCCGGGTGGGAGCGTGGGACGCTAATCGTCCGACGACGTCTCTCGGAAGCGAAAGCCCCGGCCTCACGCCGGGGCTTTTGCGCATCGACCCGCCTCATCGCGTCCGCGATCCGTCCCGCTGGTGGCACAGACCTTGCCTGCAAAATGGGCATCATTGCTCTGCAGAGGATCGCCGCCCATGTCGCCTTCACCGTTTTTCCTGAATCGTCGGCACTTTCTGCAAACCACGCTGGCCGGCGCGACAGCTGTAGCTTTCCGCGCTTCGGACGCCGATGCGCAAGGCCGATCGGAAACCTTGCTGGTGGTTCAGGAGCTCGGCCCCAATTCACTGGACATGCAAGGCGTCGGCTCGAACCAGACCGTCAACGGGCTGTCCTGGAATTGCTACGACCGGCTGCTGACTTATGCATCAAAGACGCTGCCCGACGGAACGCTGTCCTACGACCGCGAGAAGCTTGCGCCTGAACTGGCCGAAAGCTGGGAGGTCGCGGCCGATGGGATGTCCTGCACCTTCAAGCTGCGCAAGGATGCGAAATTTCACGACGGCACGCCGGTCACCGCAAACGACGTCAAATGGTCGTTCGACCGCGCGGTCAAGGTCGGCGGCTTTCCGACGTTTCAGATGTCGGCGGGCTCGCTGGAAAAACCGGAGCAGTTCGTCGTCATCGACGAACACACCTTCCGGATCGACTATGTCCGCAAGGACAAGCTGCTGTTGTTCAACGTGGCCGTCGTCGTCCCCTTCATCATCCATGCGGAACTGGCGAAAAAGAACGCGACGCCCGAGGACCCCTGGGCGCTGACCTGGCTGAAGAACAACGAGGCCGGCGGCGGCGCCTACAGGCTCGACAGCTGGAAACCGGGCACCGAGACGATCCTGATCCGCTTCGACGACTGGAAGAGCGGCCCGCTGCCGAAGATCAAGCGCATCATCATGCGCGACATCCCCTCCGCCGGAACGCGGCGGGCCACGCTGGAACGCGGCGACGCCGATCTGTCGAGCGGCTTTGCGCCACGCGATTTCGACCAGGTCATTAAGGAAGGCAAGGTCAAGGTCTCGGGGGTGCCGATCCCGAATGCGCTGTGGTCGCTGGCGCTGAACACCGCGAAACCGCCGTTCGACAACGTCAAACTGCGCCAGGCGCTGGCCTGGGCGATGCCCTACGAGCAGATCCAGAGCAGCGCCTTTTTCGGCCGCGCCGTTCCGATGTATGGCGGCCCCGCCGAAGTCGCAAAGCCGATATGGCCGCAGCCGTTCCCCTATGTCACCGACCTCGACAAGGCCAAGGCGCTGATGAAGGAGGCCGGCCTCGATAGCGGGTTCGAGACCACGCTATCGCTCGACACCGGCACGGCGACGGTCGGCGAGCCCACGATCGTGCTGATTCAGGAGAGCCTTGCCAAGATCGGCATCAAGGCGCAGATCAACAAAATTCCGGGCGCCAACTGGCGGACGACGCTGAACAAGAAGGAATTGCCGCTGGCGCTCAATCGATTCAGCGGCTGGCTCGATTATCCCGAATATTATTTCTACTGGAATCTTCACGGCAACAATTCGATCTTCAACATCTCGTCCTACCAGAACAAGGAGATGGACGCGCTGATCGACAAGGCGCGGTTCACGACCGATGCGGCGGAATATGAAACATGCGTGAAGGCGTTCATCGCGCTGTGCATCCGCGACGTTCCCGTCATTCCGCTGAACCAGCCGATCCATGACGTCGCCATGCAAAAGAACATCAGCGGCTACGAATTCTGGTTTCACCGCGAGCCGGATTTCCGGCAATTCATCAAGGGCTAGCCGATCAAGCGGCCGGCGCCGGCCGGTCGGCCCCTCCAATTTGCAATGGAAATAGCCTGCTTTCGTTGTGTGACGTCCGTCACGGTAGAGATTCAACCTGTGGCGTATCCCTGTGATCACGGATGGCGGGAATGGTCCCGCTCCAAAGGATCAACGGGAGACGACAATGACCAATTTCAAGAATTCGGATCGCACCGCGATCAACCTGCTCGACGATGCGGCGCTGGAAGTGGTGGCTGGCGGCGTCAAGGACGGCGGCTGCATTCCGGGACGCCCGGTGCCCAAGCCCCCGTTCCCGAACGGCGACTGGACCTTCAAGGACGTCTTCGCCCGTTGGACCATCGGCTAACGATCATTCCCAACCTGCAGGAGACTGACATGAACACGAACGAACTAAACCTCGACGAATTGAACAAGGTTGCTGGCGGCATGATCAAGTGCCCCGGGCCGATCATTCCGACCGGGACCGGCCCGACCTTTCCGACCAACCCGTTTCCGTTCCCGATTCCGTTTATTCCGCTTGGTCCGTTCCGCTTCTGATCATCGCGACATCGGATCCCCAAGAGGCCGCCAATCAAGCGGCCTCTTTTTTTCGTCATTGCCTGCGACAAACGCGAAGCGTTTGCGCAAGGGAGCGCAAGCGACGAAGCAATCCATTCTTCCTTGCTGCCGCGCAATGGATTGCTTCCGCCTTCGCTCGTTGAGCTGCGGCGGACAAGTCGCTTCGCTCGCAATGACGGCGAAACGTATCGCTACGCCTTCGGCGTGCCGCGAAAGCCCATCGCCAGCACGTAGCGCTCGGACGAGTCCTGACGGCTCGAAGCTGGCTTGACGTGTTTGACGGTGGCAAAATCGCGCTTCAGCTGCGCCAGCAGTTCGCCTTCGGCGCCGCTCTGAAACACTTTTGCGACGAAGGTGCCGCCGGGATTGAGCACGTCGGTGGCAAAGGCCGCCGCGTTCTCGACCAGCCCGATGATGCGCAGCTGATCGGTCTTGCGGTGGCCAGTGGTATTGGCGGCCATGTCGGACAGTACGACATCGGCGCGACCGCCCATCATCGCCAGCAGTTTTTCCGGCGCGTCATCGGCCAGGAAATCGAGCTGCGCGAATGTGACGCCCGCCACTTCCGGCATTTCCAGGAGATCGATCGCGACCACCTTGCCCTTGCCGTTGGCGGCACCAATGCGCTTGGCCGCGACCTGGCTCCAGCCGCCGGGGGCGGCGCCGAGATCGACCACCGAGATGCCTTGTTTGAGGAAGCGGTGCTTGTCGTCGATCTCGATCAGCTTGTAGGCCGCGCGCGAACGCCATCCGTCCTTCTTGGCCTGCGCCACATAGGGATCGTTGAGTTGCCGCTCCAGCCAGAGCTTTGATGACAGCTTGCGCTTGCCACCGCTCTTGACCGTGACATGCAGCCGGCCGGTGGTGTCTTTCGCCATATCAATCCCTATCGTCATTCCGGGGCGCATCGAAGATGCGAACCTCAGATGTGCGCTTGCACATCGGGGAATCTCGAGATTCCGGGCTCGATGCTTCGCATCGCCCCGGAATGACAGGTCCGCGCCTTAGCACGACCTCGATTTTTTGAGCATGATCTTTTCGGAAAACCGGTGCCCACTTTCCGGATCATGCTCGTAGCGCCCCGTCCTCCCGCATCATTTCGACCAGCATGCCCTCGCGCAGACCGCGGTCGGCGACGCGCAGCCGCGGCAGCGGGAAGGCGTCGCGGATCGCATCGAGAATGGCGCAGCCTGCCAGCACCAGATCGGCGCGCTCGACACTGATGCAATTGTTGTTGGCGCGCTCCTGATAGCTCATGGCAAGCAGCCGCTGGATCACTGACGTGACCTCCGAACTGCTCATCCAGATGCCGTCGATCCGACGACGGTCGTAGCGCTGCAGATTGAGGAAGACGCCGGCCAGCGTCGTCACGGTGCCGGACGTGCCGAGCAGGTGCATGTCACGCAAATCCGCGCCATGCTCGGC